>DATLVT010000640.1:0-12733 GCA_035577105.1 Polyangia bacterium | reverse complement strand
CCCTTGCACCTGCGTGCAGCCGGCGTCGACGGCGGCCAGCGCGTTGGCCACGGCCAGATCGCTGTCGTTGTGCGTGTGGATGCCCAGCCGCGTGGGGACGGCGGCCTTCACTTTCTCCACCACCTCCGTGATGAAGCTGGGCAGGCTGCCCCCGTTGGTGTCGCACATCGTGATCCAGTCGGCGCCCGCCTGAGCGGCGGCGCGACAGGCGGCGATGGCGTATTCGGGATCGGCGCGGAAACCGTCAAAGAAGTGCTCGCCGTCGTAGACCACTTCCTTGCCGTTCTTTTTCAGGTACGTGATCGAGTCGGCGATCATGGCCAGGTTCTCTTCGGGCGTGGTGCCGAGGACCTTGGTGATGTGCAGCAGCCACGACTTGCCGAAGATGCAGACCACCGGCGTGCCGGCGTCGACCAGCGCCCGCATGTTGGGGTCCTCATCGGCGCGGGTGTTCGCCTTGCGCGTGCTGCCGAAGGCGGTCAGCTTGGCGTGCTTGAGGTTCAGCGTCCGGGCGCGGCGAAAAAATTCGACATCCTTGGGGTTCGACCCGGGATAGCCGCCTTCGATGAAATGGATTCCGAAGGCGTCCAGGTGACGGGCGATCTTCAGCTTGTCCTCGACCGACAGCGACAGCCCTTCGCTCTGGGTGCCGTCGCGCAACGTGGTGTCGAACAGATGAATTTGCATGTGATTCCGAGGCTGAAACGGCATAGCCTATGAAACTTGGCCGGCGATCACCAGGGTCATTTTTCGGGGGTTTTCTTCACGGTTATGTCGGGGGCGCGGCCATAAAGAGGAACGGCGGTCTCCAGATCATCCGCCTCGCCGCGTCGCCGGCGCAGAAGGCCCAGGCGCCCCACGGAGACGGCGGTCGGACCGGCCACCGTCAGCCGCCGCCAGGATGACGCGCCCGACGGCGTGCCCGACGCGAACGCGGCGTCAATCGCCCCGGCATAGCGGTCGGCGCCGTTGCCGGCGATGGCCACCCGCTGGCCGCCAGACGCCGGCGACAGGCTGGCGAGGATCTCGCCGGGCAGGACCAGCACGGGCGGCGCCACGATGGCGACCAACCCTGCCTGGTCGCGGCGGAACAGGCCGACGTGAACGGCGCCCTTGCCACCGTCGATGCACGGCGCGGCCAGTTCAACGTCAGCGGCGTCCGGTGCAGCAAAGAGGTCGACCGCCATGGCCGCCAGTGATGACACCAGCACCAGCGGCACCTCGGCCGGCATGGCCAGGCCCTTGGCCACCGCCAGCCCGACCCGCAGGCCGGTGAAGCTGCCGGGACCGGCCCCGCAGGCGATCGCCCCCAGCCCCATCGGCGAGACGCCCGCTTCTTCCAGCGTCTCGTGACAGAGGCGCAACAGGTTTGACGAATGGCGGGCGGCCGTCGCCTCGCGCGCCGCCACGAGCCGGCTGTCATTGACGTCACCGCCATCGCGACCATCGTCGTCCAGCAACGCCACGCGCGCCGTCGTCGTCGCGCTGTCCAGACACAGGATCACCATCGGACCGGGTTTCTACCGCGGCAGCAGGTAGCGAACCACATCGTTGCGCAGGGCGAACAGCATCAGCGTGGCCACCACCACCAGGCCGACGTACGAGGCGATCTCGCGCGCCCGCACGGACGGGGGCCGCCGCTTGAACAGCTCCAGCGTGAAGAACACCAGCAGGCCGCCGTCCAGGATGGGCACCGGCAGAAAATTCAGCAGGCCGAGGTTGATGCTGATGAGGGCCATCAACCACAGGTATTGATCAAAGCCCTGCTCGGCGGCCACGCCGGCCACGTAGCCGATCATGATCGGCCCGCCCAGCGTCGACAGCGGCACGCGCCCGCGCAGCAGCTCGACGAAGCCGTGGGTCATGGCCACGATGATCTGCCCGGTGCGCTCCACCGAATGGCTGACCGCATAACCGAACCGGTTGCTGATCGGCACCGGCGCCTCCGTCTTCCAGGCCAGACGGTTCAGCGCCCCGAAGATGAGGTGCTCTTCCTCCTGACGGTAGGCATCCAGCTCGCTGCGGACCTCTTGCTTGAACGAAGCGTCGTGGCGTACGCCGCCCGGCGACACCCAGGCGATCTGAAAGGTGCGCGTGGGATTGGCGGCCAGCCGCTGGCGCAGGAGATCCCAGTGCGGAATGGCCTGGCCGTCCAGCTCCAGGATCTGATCGCCGCGGCGGATGCCGATCTGATCGGCCGGGCTGCCGGGATCGACGGAGAAGACGAACAATTCGGCTGACAGGATGCCGGTCTCATAGCGACGGTGTCCCGCCCCGTCGAAGACGGCCACCGGGATGACCACGGCCGAGCTGGGCTGCTGCACCTCGATGTGCGCGAAGGGGACCGCCGAATAGCCACCCCGCAGGTAGGTGAGGCGCAGCGGCGAGGCGCCGGTGCGTTCGACCGCCTTGATGAACTCCGCCCAGGTGGCCACCGGCGCGCCGTTGACCGACGTGACGAAATCAAAACTCTTCAGCCCGGCCTGGGCGGCCGGTGAATTCGGATCCAGCACGCCGATCTCCGGCAGATGAAACCGCGGCGAGACGCCGATCCACCCGACGTTCTCTTTCATGCGCAGCGTCCCCACCCGCTCGATCCCGACCGGCGTGACGTCGCGCTCCTCGGCCTCTGACCCGCGCCGGATGACAAAGCGCATGGTGCGGCCGGTCCCCTCGGCGATGGTCCGTTCCAGCTCTTCCCAGTAGCGAACCTTCTTGCCGTCGACCGATTCCACCTTGTCGCCCGACAGCAGGCCGGCACGCGCCGCCGGCAGATCGGGCAGCACGCTGCCGATGGTGGGCGGCAGCAGGGTGCGCTGGCCGGCATAGTGCACAAAATAGATCAGCAGGGGCAGCAGCAGGTTGAACACCGGCCCCGCCATCACGATGGTGTAGCGCTGCCACAACGGCTTGGCCGCCAGGGCGCGCTGGCGATCGATGGGCGGAATCGCCTCGGTGGGATCCTCGCCCAGCAGGCGCACGTACCCGCCCAGCGGAATCAAGGACAGCCGGTACTCGGTCTCGCTGAGGGTGAGGCCCAGCAGCCGCGGGCCGAACCCCAGCGAGAAACGCAGCACCTTGACGTCGAACAGGCGCGCGAACACAAAGTGCCCCAGCTCGTGCACCAGGATCAGCACGCCCAGCAGCGCCAGCACGGCCGCCGCCCACAACAGCAGGCTCATCGCGATTGCATCCTGGGGCCCATGCGCTGGGGCATTTCATACCATCTTCGCCCGCTGGCGGGGGTCGGCGAAAGACGCGGCTCACCCCGGACCAACCAGGATGCAACGTCAGGTCAGGACGCGACGCTCGCCAAGTCACTGTCCGCCGCGGCGGCGCACCGCAAGGTAAGCACGGCGATCTCGGGGGCGGCGCCGAAACGCACGGGCGGTCCGGTGAAGCCAAGCCCCCGGTTGACGTAGATCGATGAGGCGCCGTCGCGATAGAAGCCGCCCGTGAACGGTGTGATGATCCTGGCCAGGTTCCAGCGGCGCGGGGCCAGCGGAAAGGCGATCTGTCCCCCGTGGGTGTGGCCGGACAGCGTGAGATCGACGCCGCGTTCGACGGCGGCGGGGAACAGCGCCGGGTCGTGGGCCAGCAGGACGGTGGGGCAGTCACCGTGTTTCGACCGCTGGGAGAGGGCCAGCGCCAGATCGTGACGTCCTGTCCAGGTGTCGTCGACGCCGGCCATAAAAAAGCGACCGGCTCCCCGGCCGATGACCACGCCGCGATTGCGCAGCACGGTGATGCCGTGTCCCTCGAGGGCGCCAGCCAGGACGTCTCCGTCGGTGAAGTAATCGTGATTGCCCATGCAGGCGAACGCCCCGTCCCGCGCCCGCAGACCGCCCAGGGCGCGGGCGACAGGCGAGACATACCCGTCGCCCGACGCGATCAGATCACCGGTGACGGCGATCAGGTCAGCGCCCAGCCCGTTCACCCGGGCCACCCAGCGGTCGATCTGACCGGCCGACACAAACGGGCCGCAATGCAGATCGGAGATCTGGGCGATGCGATAACCGTCCAGCGCGGGCGGCAGATTGACCACCGGAATATCATGCCGGATGATGCGCGGACGGCGGCGCAGCGCCCGCAGCCCGCCGACGATGGCGGCCGCTCCGGCCCACAGCAGGGCGGTCTTCAAGGTGACGGGTGACAACGCGGCGATGGCGACGGCCAGCGGCGCGAAGAGCAGAAACGCCAGACAGATCGCCCACCAGGCGAAGAAAGGCCAGAGGCCCAGGTACAGCTCCCAGCGAGAGCGGTGCCACTGTCCGTGACCGCGCCGGATGGCGGTCAGCGCGGGTAGCGACAGCAAGGCAGCGCCCGCCGCGGCCAGGCCATAGTGACGGCTGACGTATCCGATGGCGACCACCGCGGGAACCTGCACCCCCAACCCGAGGGTGGTGGCGACGGCCAGCAAGCGGCCCCGCCGGCCCCGGCGAGCTTTCGAACGAAAAGATGCCACCGTCAGAGAGTGATCGACCGCTGCGGGAACGGCAACTGCGAGAGCGGCAACGGAAGCGGCCGTACCGAATCAGCGGCGACTGTCCCCGCCGCGTTTTGCGTCCACCATCGTCCGGGTTTTCGGCCGCGCCCCGGCCGATTTTCGGGCGGTGGCTGCCACCCGCCGGGCTCTCTGGCACGGCTGGCGGCTTGGCGTGCGCCTTGCTGATGGGTCGGAGAAGGAATCCCCCTTCACCCGCTCCTCAGAAAGAAGGTTGCCATGAACCGGTCGCGCGTCACGTCTCTCTGCCTCTCTCCCGATCCTGCGCCCCTGCTCGCGTTGCTGTCGCTGTCCTTGTCGCTTTCGCTGGTCAACGCGTGCGGGCCCGTCCCCGGCGACGCAGCCGCAGCGGAAACCGAGACAGAATCCGGCACGGAGACCAGCGTGTCCGGCCTGCGGGTCAACCGCCCCCCGGCTTTTCGCGACGTCGAAGAGTCATTCACCAGCGAGGACGATCAGAATCGCTGGTTCCAGCTGCTGGAGGGCCTGCGGCAGAACTTTGACGACATCTGTGGCGACACCTTCTGCGAAGGCGACTTCAGCAATCTTCAGTCGATGAGCTTCCGCTGCTCGGTGTCGACGCGGACCGGAGAGCTGAAGACCTGCCTGTGGCTGTTCGCCGGCAGCTATGAAACGGTCACGGCCTCGTCGGGGAATATCCGGCCGGTCACCAAGTTCTTTTCTTGCCCCATCGCCGTGACGGGGACGCCGCACGCCCTGCTGGACGCGCTGTTGCCGACGACACCGACGCCGCCGCCAGGGGGCGGCCCGCTGTGGGCGCCGCTGCCGGGGAGCCCGTCGTCGATCTACGACCAGCTCGGAAACTGCCTTTAGGGTCCCGAGCCCACCGCGACGAGGTTACAATGACAAAGCCGTGAGGAAACCGACCGCCGCGCTGCCGCCTGACCACCCGGAGGCCATCGCTGAACGGCTGTCGGAGATCGACCGCAAGATCGAGCGCCTGCGCTCGCTGTACGAGAGTTTCTTCTCCGGCAGCGAGCGACGCCCGCCCGAGACGCCCCGCCGCGAGCTGAACCGCCTGATGCTGGAGATGCAGCAGGTGCAGATCCGCAACGCCGGGCTGCGCTTCCGCTTCCAGACCGTGTCGCAACGCTGGACGCTGTTCACCACCTACTGGAACCGCACGATGCGCGAGATCGAGGCGGGCACGTTTCGCAAGGATCTGGCCAAGGCCCAGCGCCGGCTGGCCCAGCGCGGGGAGCCGCTGACAGAAGGCGAGGCGCAGGCCCTGGGCATTCCTTTGTCGCGGGTCAAAGCGTTCGTCGAGCGGCAGAACCGCTATCTTCCGGCACGCGCCACAACCGAACCGGAATCAGAACGGACCACCGTCACCTCCGCGGCGCCGTTGCCGCCCGCGGCGGCAGCGTCCAAACCCACGCCGCCGCCGCCCAAGCCGGCACCGACGGTGCCCGGGATGGCGGAGGAGGAGATCCTGACGCTGCAGCGTCGTTACAACGAAGCCCAGGCCGGCCTGAAGACGTCGGCGCGGCCCATCACCGTCGACAAGCTGAAAGGGATGCTGTCGCAGCGGGTTCCCGAGATCCTGCGCCAGCACGGAGCAGAGCGCGTCCAGTTCGACGTCGCCACCAAGGACGGCCGCGTCGTTCTCAAGGCCAAGCCGATCAAGTAAGAAACTAGGGCGCCGGCCTGGGCGGCGCCTTGATGCGCAGCTTGGCCCGCGCCACATAGCTGATGGGCGCCTTGAAATCGATGCGCTCGTAGGGAACGCCGGTCTTGGCGATCTGCGGTTCCACCTCGGCGCCGCGGCCGACGATGACCACCCACAGGTTGTCGGGGTTCAGCCAGTTGGCGGCGGCGTCGCGCGCCTCCGGCAAGCTGACCGCCGCCATCCGCACCGGGAACTGGCGCACGTAGGGCAGCCCCAGGCCGTGCAGCTCCGCGGCCACGATGTTGCTGGCCACGCCGTCGGCGGTCTGCAAATTGAACGGATAGCTGCCGGCGTAATAACCCTTGGCCTTGGCCAGCTCGATGGCGGTCGGTCCCTCGGCCTTCATGCGGCGCAGCTCTGCCACCGACGCCGCCAGAGCGTCCCACGCGGTGGCGTTCTTCGTCGACGCCTGAACGCGAAAGGCGCCTTCGTACATCGACGCGCCGAACGTCGACCCGATGCCGTACGTCAACCCCCGCTTGGCCCGCACCTCGGTCATCAGGCGCGACGAGAAGTCCGAGCCGCCCAGCACATAGTTCATCAGCGTCACCGCGTACCAGGCCGGATCGATGTGCTTGATGCCGCGGTGGCCGAAGATCATCGTCGACTGCGTCAGGTCGGGGCGGTCGACCAGTAGGATGCGCGTCGCCTTGAGGTCGGGGATCTTGAAGTACGGCCGCTCCGGCGTCTCGGCGCGCTCCCAGCTGCCGAACGCCTTTTCCAGGTCGACGCGCAGCCGCGCCGGATCGACGTCGCCGGCCACCGCCAGGATGGCATTGCCAGGACGAAAGAAGGTCTTCCAGAAGACCACCAGCTGTTCGCGCTCGATCTTCTGCACGTCCTCGGGGGTCAGCACCCAGCCGTCGGGGTGCTTCTCGCCGAACAGCAGGTTGTCAAAGTGTTCGCTGGCCAGCTCGGTCGGGCTGTCGTATCGACTGCTCAGTGCGGCCTGCATCTGATCGCGCACGTCGGACATCTCCGCCTCGGGAAAACTGGGGCGCAGCAGGATGTCCGACAGCAGGTCGATGCAGAGAGGAGTGTCGCGCGACAGCGCCGTGCAGCTGGCGGTGGAAAATTCGTTGCCCGACTGCGTGTCCAGCGTGCCGCCCACGAAATCGATGGCGCGCGAGATGGCGTCGGCGCTGCGCGTGCGGGTCCCCCGGCGCAGCATGCTGGCGGTGAACGACGCCACGCCCAGCGTGCTGCCCTTTTCTTCGTCGTAGCCGCCCGCCCTGATCGCGATGCTGAAGCTGGCCACGGGCAGGTCCTTGCGGGCCACCACCACCACCTCAAGGCCGTTCTTCAGCTTCCAGCGATCGACCTTGGGCAGGTTCAACTCGGCTGGCTGGGGCGGCGGCGGCGACTGGATCAGATCGGTTCGATTGCGCCAGTAATCGGGCAGCGGCACCGCTTTTCCGTCGGCGCGCGCCGGCGCGGCGGCCGGCGACGACTCGTACGTCACCTCGACCGACGCCGGATTTCCCGGGCGTGGCCGCGTCGAGGGTCCGCAAGCCACGAGGCCGCAGGACGACGCCACCAGCAGAGCGCCGAAGAGGCCGACGCCGCCGCGCCTCATCTGGCTCCTCCCGGAAGCGCCGGCGCGTTCAGCGGGCGCGGCCGCAACGCCACGAAGGTCAGGTTGGAATCGATCAGATACTTCGCCGCCACGCGCTGGATATCCTTGGCGGTCACCGCCAGATAGCGGTTCGCCCCTTTCAGGAACTCGTGCCAGTCGCCGTACACGTACTGGTATTGACCCAGCTGGGTGGCGATGCCGTCGACGGTCTGCAGCCCGAACATGAAGCTGGCGGCCAGCTGGTTCTTGGCCTTCTCCACCTCGTTGCTGCTCACCGGTTCGTTGCGCACCCTGGTGATCTCCTCCAGCAGCGCCCGCCGAACCTTGGCCTGATCCCGGTCCGGCAGATGGGCGGCATAGACGATGAACAGCCCCGGATCTTCCATGTTCTCGGTGACGCTGCCCGCGGTGATCGCCAGGTGTTCCTGGCGCACCAGCCGCTGGTGCAGCCGCGACGATTCGCCGTTCGACATGATCGCCGACAGGACCTCCAGCGGCGCGCTGTCCCGGTCGCCCGCGAACGGGATGTGATAGCCGCCGACGACGATGGGGACCTGGACCTCCAGCGAGATGGTCTCGTTGCGCGCCGCCGTCTGCGTCGGTTCGCGCACGTAGGCGCGCGGTGGATCGGGGCCGCGCGCCAGTTTGCCGAAGTGCTCCTCGGCCAGCTTGCGCACCTCTTTCTCTTCGACGTCGCCCACCACGATCAACGTCGCGTTGTTGGGCAGGTAATAGGTGTCGTAAAACTGCTGACAATCGATGGGCTGGACGGTCTCCAGATCTTCGATGGTGCCGATCGCCGTCCAGGCGTAAGGGTGCTTGGTGAAGGCCAGCGCCCGGAACCGTTCGATGGCCTTGCCGATGGGGTTGTTGTCGATGCGCAGGCGCTTTTCTTCCTCGACCACCTGGCGCTCGGAGTTGATGGTGGCGGGGAACAGCTTCAGCGAGCGCATGCGCTCGGCTTCCAGCTTCATGGCGAAGCCGACGTACGACGGCGGCACGGTGTCGTGATAGGCGGTGACGTCCTCGGTGGTGAAGGCGTTGACCACACCGCCCACTTCTTTCAGGAGGCGAGCGTGGTCCTCGGGCGGGACGTGCTCTGAGCCCTTGAACATCATGTGCTCGAACATGTGGGCCACACCGCGCACGCCGATGTGCTCGTCCTTGGAGCCGACGTGATAAAAAACCTGGACGGTGGCGATGGGCGCCTGGTGGTTGGCCAGGAACAGCACCTTCAGGCCGTTGGCCAGCTGCCAGGACTTGACGTCAAGCTGCGGCGGCGTCACCGACCGCCGCCCCGGCGCGGCGCCGGCCCGACGCGCGGCGGGGCCGGCTGCCAGCATCAGGCACCCGGCCAGGGACAACAAACCCAACCAGTGTCGGTCTCGCATCCGTGGCCGCGACTATGCCATAACCGACGCATGTCCGGCCGCATGGTGGTGGAGATTGTCGACAGCGAAGTCCTGCGCGGCAACGCCCTGGGCGATCCGACCGCCCGGCGCGTGGCGGTCTGGTTGCCGCCCTCTTATGACCGCGCGCCTGACCGTCGCTATCCGGTGATTTACTGGCTGTCCGGATTCACCGGCACCGGCGAGATGCTGTTTCAGGGCAGTCCCTGGCAGCCGGGCCTCGGCCACCGGCTGGATCGCCTGACCACGTCGGGTGCGATGGGCGAGATCATCCTGGTGGCGCCCGACTGCTTCACGCGCCTGGGCGGCAGCCAGTACCTGGATTCTCCCGCCACCGGCCGCTACGAGACCCACCTCACCAGCGAGCTGATCCCGCACATCGACCGGCGTTTCCGCACCCGGGCCGGGCGTGAGACCCGCGCCGTCGGCGGAAAATCGTCGGGCGGCTACGGCGCCCTGGTGCTGGGCATGCGCCACCCGACGCTGTTCGGGGCAGTGGCCTGCCATTCGGGCGACGCCTACTTTGAGCTGGCGGTCATCCCCGACATCGGCAAGACGGTGCGCACGCTGCGCAAGCACGGCGGCGTGGTGGGCTTCCTGGGGCACTTCGCCTCCACCGTCAGCAAGAGCAACGACGACGTGGTCACCATCATGATGCTGGCCATGGGGGCCTGTTATTCCCCCGACGCCAACCGGCCCGCCGGCATCGCCTTGCCCTTCGATCTGGAGACGGGCGAGATCGACGAAGCGGTGTGGCGGCGCTGGAAGGCGTGGGACCCGACGGAGATGGTCAAGGTGACCACGCACGCCACCGCCCTGGCGCAGTTGAAGCTGCTGTTCATCGACGCAGGGACGCGCGACGAGTTCAGCCTGGATCTGGGGGCGCGTGTGCTGACCCGGCGGCTGAAAGAGCTGGGCATCGCCTTCGAGCACCAGGAGTTTGACGACGGCCACCGTTCGATCCCCTATCGGTACGACGTCTCTCTGCCCAAGCTGGCCGCCGCCCTGGGCGCCACGCCCGCCCCGCCCTAGGCAGCATGCGCCCCGGCGAGCGCCTCAGCTTGACGTGCGTCGACATCGACGAGGATGGCGCCGGCGTTTGCCGGGCCGGCGGCGCCGACGCCGCGGCGACCATCCACGTGCGCGGCGCCCTGCCCGGCGAGGTGGTGACGTCCACCGTGGACCATGTCTCGCCACACCGCCCGGAAGCGTGGGGCGCGCTGCTGTCGATCGAAACCGCATCGCCGTCGCGGCGAACGCCGGTCTGCGCGGCCTTCGGTCCCTGCGGCGGCTGCGTGTTGCAGCACTGGGACCTGGCCGCACAACGGGCGTGGAAGGAGGCGCAGGTGAAGGGCGCGCTGGCCGCCCACCCGGCGCTGGCCGGCGTGGTGGTGAACGCCTGCGTGCCGTCACCGCAGGCGCTGGGCTATCGCAACAACGCCAAGCTGGTCTGCGCGCGCGGCGCCGACGGCACGCTGGTGCTGGGCGCCTTTGTCCCCCGTTCGCACGACGTCGTCGATCTGGGCGGCTGCCGCATCGTCGAGCCTCCGCTGGACGCGGTGACCAGGGGGCTGCGCGCGGTGCTGGCCGCCGCCGGCGTGGTCCCTTACGACGAGCGCCTGCAGACCGGCGATCTGCGCTATGCCGTGCTGCGCGCCAATCACGACGGCCAGGTCCTGGTCACGCTGGTCACGGCCCGGCGGGGATGGCCGGCGGGTGCCGCCGTGGCCGCCGCCCTGCCCGCCCGTTGCCCTGCCGTCGCAGGCGTGGTCCAGAACGTCAATCCGACGCGCGGCAACGTCATCTACGGCGACGAGGAGGTCACGCTGTGGGGCGTGGCCACGCTGTCCGAACAGATCGGCCCCGCCCGCCTGCGCGTCTCGTCGCGCGCCTTCTTGCAAGCCAACCGCGCCGTCGCCACGCTGGCCTACGCGCACATCGCAGAAGCCGTGCGCTCGCTCGCCGCCACCGCTCCCATCGATCGCCTGGTCGACGCCTACTGCGGCGTGGGCGCCATCGCCCTGACCGTTGCCCCGCACGCGCGCGAGGTGCTGGGCATCGAAGCGAACGCAGCGGCCATCGCCGACGCCAGCGCCGCTGTCAGCGAGAGCGCCGCCGCATATTCAAACGTCCGCTTCATTGCCGCCGACGCCGCCGCCGGGCTGCGCGCCGTCGATCGCGCCGACGCGGTCGTCCTGAACCCACCCCGCCGCGGTTGCGCGCCGGCGGTGCTCGCTGAGGTGCGCCGCCTCGCCCCGCGCTTGATCGCCTATCTCAGCTGCGCCCCCGACACGTTGGCTCGCGACCTGGCGGCGCTGGTCGACGGCGAGTCCGGCTATCGCGTCGACGCCGTCACGCCTTACGACATGCTGCCGCACACGGCGCACGTCGAGTCGCTGGCGATCGTGTCGCGGGTGGGGAGCGCACCGGGGCGGTTGTAGAGACAGCGGGCGGTAGTGGTACGTGAGGCGGGGCTCCATTCGCTCCGTCGTGGGGGCGGCAGGTGTGGGGTTCCCTCCCGTGCTCAAACACCGAACGGCGCGCGCGCCTTATGGGTTTGCTTAGAGCGAGGACGTACTGCGCGCCTGCGAACTGCGCGCGGGAGGGAACCCCACACCTGCCGCCGCCGCAATGACTACGTTCACGGTGCCCCTGGACCGTCCGTCAGTCCGGACCCCGAGCCTGTGGCCGGGGAAGAAAAGAGAGAACACAAGTGGTGTACCGTCTGCTCGTCGACTTACTGAAGTGGTCGGGGAGCAGGCGGTTCACCACTTGTGTCCTCTCTTTTTTTCGGGCGAAACCCATGCGCAGTGAACGTAGTCCCCAGGAAGGCGGGAGCGGTGGGGTTCCCTCCCGCGCGCAGTTCGCAGGCGCGCAGTACGTCCCCGCTCCAAGAAAACCCATAAGGCGCGCGCGCCGTCCGGTGTTTGAGCACGGGAGGGAACCCCACCGCTCCCGCCCCCACGACGAAGCGAACGAAGCCTCACCTCACGTAAAGCCGCCCTCCACCATCCCCACAACCTCGCCGGTGCGCTCCCCTCCCCCCCTAGACCCTGCCGCCGCTACCCGCTCTCGTAGTGCTGCCGCGTCCACTCGGCCATGGCGATGCCCGCCGCCACCGTCACCGGAAACGAATGGTTGATGCCGTACATCGGGATGGCCACCAACAGATCGGCGGCTGCGAGGATCTCGGCAGAGACGCTCTCCACCTCGCTGCCGAAGACCATGGTGCAATCGTCGGGCAGCGGCGTTTGCCACAGGTTGGTCTTGGCCGCTTCCTTCTCGAACACCACCAGCTTGCCGCCCTGCTCGCGCACGCGGTCCAGAAAGGCGGCGTCGGTGGGAACGGTGACGACGTGCTCGAATCGTTCCATTCCCATCGAAGCGCGCTGGTAGTACGGCTCCGTGCCGATGAGGACGATCTCCCGCACCAGGAATGAATGGGCGACGCGGATGATGGCGCCGACGTTGAACGGATTTCGGGCGCGCATGATGGCGATGCGCAACGGGCGGCGCAGCCCATCCAGGCTCCGCCGGATCTCCTCCAGCGGCAT
>DATLVT010000639.1:0-4891 GCA_035577105.1 Polyangia bacterium | reverse complement strand
CTCCGCCGCCTGTGCCACCCGTCGCTCCCGCATCCGAGCCGCCGCTTCCGCCTCCACTCGTCGCGCCACCGGCACCACCGGTTCCGCCGTTGACGTCGGGAGAGGGGCTGCAACCCATGAAAAAGAGCAGAGCAATTGGTGCTGGGAGCCGTCGTTTCAATCGCGCGCCGTGCGTGCAAGTCATAGTTGGTGCTTCCGCCGGATCAAGTCGGCTGCGGCAGCCTAGCGCATGCACGAATCCAGGGCTACGGGTGTCCACGTGTTCGGTCCGTGTCTGGCGCCTCCCACCTTCCTCGATGGGCGTGACGCGGGAGCAGGAACGGCAAGGTCGGTCTGGCCACCTGACCTTGGCCCGAACTGGAACAACCTGGCAGCCGGCGACCTTTTCAAGCAGGGCGGCGGGACTGAGGGCGAATCCGTGAAAGTTTTTTGCAAACAGCTGAATCGATTGACAGGAGCCGTCCGGCTCCCTAGTCTTTTCCAGCCTAGGCAGCCACGGACGGGTTTTGTGGTGCAGGTGTTGGTCCAGCGGGGCAGCCCTGGCGGAGGGATTTTTTCCCCACCAAGGGACAAAGCCACATGAACAGGATTACGCGCCTTCTGTTTGGCTCGCTCGCCTCGTTGTTGCTCGCGATGGGCTGCGCGCCCGGCGATATCGGGGACACCGGTGGATCGGGAATGGGACCCGGTCCCGGTCCTGGCCCAGGTCCTGGCCCGGGGCCCGGCGGCAACCCGCCCGGTCCAACTGATCCCGGAGCGCCCGCCGCCGGACAGCTTCGGCGCCTCAGCCCCGAACAATTCAAGCGCTCGCTGGTCGACCTGCTGGGCGACGTCGGGACGTTGCCGCCGACCGAGGAAGCGCCGGCCGGCGCCTCGCTGAAGGCCATCGGCGCCTCGATCACGGCGTTCTCGCCGCTGGGCATCGAGCAGTTCGAGACCGCGGTGGGCGCCGCGCTGGACGTGGTGTGGGCCGACACCGCCCGCCGCGACAAGCTGGTTGGTTGCATGCCGGCGGCCTGGGACGAGACCTGCGCGCGCTCGTTCGTTCGCGCCTTCGGCCGCCGCGCCTGGCGCCGCCCGCTGACAATGGACGAGGAGAACCGCTACGTCTCGCTGGGGGCGGCCGAGGCAGCGGATAGCAAGACCTTCCCGCAGGCGGCGCGGTCCATCGCGGCCGGCTTGCTGCAATCGCCGCACTTTCTCTACCGGGTCGAGATCGGCGGCGCGGCCATCGCCGGCGCCGCGTACTCGCGCTTCAACGGGTACGAGACGGCCAGCCGCCTGTCGTACCTGTTCTGGGGGACCACCCCCGATGCGACCGCCCTGGACGCCGCCGCCACCGGCGCGCTGGACACGCCCGATGGCGTGCGCAAGGAGGTCGACCGGCTGCTGGCCTCCTCGCGCGTCGTCGACGGCTTTTACGAGATGATCGAAGACCTCATGTCGCTGGACGCGGTGGACATGATGGCCAAGGACACCAAGCTGTTCCCCCAGTTGACGCCCACCATCCGCCAGGCCATGCGGCAGGAGATCCTGCGCATGTTCCGCGACGTCTCGCTTGATCGCGACGCCGACATGATGGAGCTGTACACCACCAGCCGCACGTTCGTGAACGCCGAGCTCGGCAAGCTGTACGGCATCACGACGACGGGCACCGACGTCGTGGCCGCCGATCTGCCGGCGGGCCAGCCCCGCGCGGGCCTTCTGACCACGTCGGCGGTCCTGGCGGTGCAGGACAAGCCCTACCAGACGTCGCCCACCCGGCGCGGCGCCTTCTTCTGGCGAGCGTTGATGTGCACGCATATCCCCGACCCGCCCCCGGGCGTCAACGTGAACATCCCGCCGCCGCCGGCTGGCATGGTGGTCAGCCGGCGCCAGCTCCTGGCGGGCCACGCCACCGACCCGTCGTGCGCCGGCTGCCACGCCATGATGGATCCCATCGGCCTGGCGTTCGAAAACTTCGACGCCATGGGCGCCTACCGGACGATGGACGAGAACGGACAGCCCATCGACGCGCACGGCGATCTGAACGGCAAGGCCTTCGCCGGCCCGCGCGAGCTGGGCGCGCTGGTCCGACAAAGCGACGCGGCGCGCGCCTGCATGGCCCGCCGGATCTACCGCTTCGCCACCGGCCGCAACGAGAACGGCTACGACGACGCGCAGATCGCGCTTCTGGACAAGGCGTTCAACCAGGCGGGCCGCAAGTTCAAGAGCCTGGTGGCCAGCCTGGCGGTCAGCGACGGGTTCCGCAACGTTTCCCTCACGAAGTAAGACGGCAGGAGAAAGTCATGGCGATCAGCATTCCGCGCAAACCGATCTCACGACGACACCTCTTGCGAGGGATGGCCGCCGGGGCCATGGTCTCCGTCGGCCTTCCGCGCCTGAACGGCATGCTCAACGGCAACGGCACCGCCTATGCGGCGGGCGGCGCGCTGCCGAAGCGGTTCGGCGTCTGGTTCTGGGGCAACGGGATGATCCCGCCGCGCTGGATCCCGAAGACCGCCGGCATCGGCGACAACTGGGCCTTGAGCGAGCAGCTGATGCCGTTCGCCAAGGTGAAGAAGAACCTGACCGTGCTGACCGGCTATGAGATCAAGATGACCGGGTCGGTGCACCGGATCGGCCCCGCCGGCGCGCTGAGCGCCAGCCCGCACAACACGGCGCTGAATTACACCGCGCCGACCATCGACAACGTGATCGCCAAGCTCATCGGCACGACGACGCCGTTCCAGTCGCTGCAGCTTGGCGTCTGCCGCGCCACCGCCAACGGCGAAGGTCAGGCGGTGAACTATGCGTCGGCCACCGGCCTCAACAGCCCCGTGCAGCCCGAGTACGACGCCCGGGCGGTGTTCACCCGCCTGTTCGGCAAGGCGCCCGCCCCGGGCATGACGCCCAGCGCGCCGGCCAACAGCGCGGCGTCACGCAAGCGCATCCTCGACGCCGTCTCGCTGGACGTCAAGGATCTGCAAAAGCGTCTGGGCGTCGACGACATTCGCCGCCTGGACCAGCACCTGGACGGCATCAACCAGCTGGAAAAGCGCCTCACCATGACGACGCTGCCGATGGGGATGGGCTGCACTGCGCCCACCGGCGCGCCGGACAAGTACCCGTCGGTGCTGGACGACAACAACGGCCTTGTCACCCCCGAGCAGAACAACGCCATGATCGAGCTGTCGACCTATGCGCTGTCGTGCGATCTCACCCGCGTGTTGCTGTTCCAGCACGGCCGTCCCGCGGCGCACTACAACATGGGCGTCATCGGCATCACCAAGGACATCCACGACGACATCAGCCACCAGGAGACTGGCGATCAGCCGATCTTCAACAGCGCGGTGAGGTACTGGATGGATCAGTTCCGCGTGTTCGTCGAGAAGCTGCAGGACACGCCCGACGGCGCCGCCAACCTGCTCGAGAACTCGGCCATCTATGCCACGTCGGACGTCTCGTTCGGCAGGACGCACTCCATCGACGAGTACCCGCTGCTGGTTTTCGGCCGCGCCGGCGGCGCCTTGAAGGGCGACCAGCACGTGCGCAGCGCCAAGGACAACGTCAGCAAGCTGCTGTTCACGCTGGTCAACGTCTTCGGGGGCAACGTCACCAGCTTTGGCGCCGGTGGCGGCATGGTGACCAGCGGCGTCTCGGAAATCCTGGCGTAGCCGGGGCTTCAAGGCACCGGCAGCGGGCGAGCGCGTCAGCCGGCGATCACGGCGCGGGCGGACATGTCGGCCGGGACCTCGGCGGCATTGGCCGGGGCCATGACGCTTGCCCCATGTGGGTGCCGCCGCAAATCAAAACGGGCCACCGCCCATCCGTGAGGCTTGGTCTGTGGCCGGTGAGCCCTGATGGAGAGCGTTCGACACGTTCGTAGCCTGGTCCCGCCGGCTGCAGCGACTAGTACTGGTACAACGCGCCGGGCCCCGGACCCAGGAGGATCGAATGACCGCGCTCCGCTTCAAACGACGGACAGTCTTGCGAGGATTTCTGCGCGGCGCGGCGGTGACGGTCGGGTTGCCCGCGCTGGAAGCGATGTTCAACAGCAATGGCACCGCCCACGCCGACGGCGGCGCGCTGCCGCGGCGGATGGGCATCTTTTTCTTCGGCAACGGCGTGCGCCTGAAGTTCTGGACGCCGGCCGAGATCGGCGCCGGCTGGAAGCTGACGCCGTCTCTGGAGCCCCTGCAAGAAGTCAGGGACTACATCAACGTTGTGTCGGGGATGAATGTGATGACCGGGAACGGACAGGGCCACCACTCTGGCACCGTCGGTATCCTGTCGGGCGCGCCATACAGCCCGCCCAAGTTCAACGGCCGGTCGACGTTCTCGGCGCCCAGCATTGATCAGGTGGCGGCCAACGAGATTGGCAAGACGTCGCGGTTCAAGTCGCTGGAGGTCGGTGTCTGCCACGGCGTGAAGTTCGTCGAGGGGACCACGCTGGGCTATCTGTCACACAACGGGCCGGACAGTCCCAACCCGCCCGAATATGAACCACACGCGTTCTTCACGCGGCTGTTCGGCGGCGGCGCGGCCGCGCCGACGGCGTCGCCCGCCGCCACGCCCGACAAGGCCGCGCTGCTGCGCAAGAGCGTCCTCGACGCTGTGCTGTCGGACATCAATGGGTTGCGCGGCCAGGTCAGCGCGTTCGACCGCACGCGCCTGGACCAGCACACCGACAACATCCGACGCCTGGAGACGCGGCTGACGTCGCGTCCGGCGGCGAGCTGCGCGTCAGCCAAGGATCCCGGTGTCGTCAGCGGCCCGGTCAGTCACGAACCGATGGAAGAGGTCACGAACGCCATGAGCCAGCTGCTGGCCATGGCCCTCAGCTGCGATCAGACGCGGGTGTTCTCGATGATGTTCTCGGGGAGCGTGGGGCAACACATCTTCTGGCCGG
>DATLVT010000638.1:0-13711 GCA_035577105.1 Polyangia bacterium | reverse complement strand
GGCTTTTCGGTCACGCGGTCGGTGACGCCGTTGCCGTTGCCGTTGCCTGCCGGCACGTGCGCCACGGAGATTCCCTGGGCCACAGCAAACCGGATCAGATCCGTCGTGCGGCGTACGGACAGTTTGCGGTTGATGTTGCTGCGATGGGTTTCCACCGTCTTGATGCTGATGCACAGACGGCTGGCGATCTCCTTGCTGCTCCACCCGTCGACCACCATGCGGAAGATCTCGCTCTCGCGTCGCGACAGGTCGCCGAAGCCCGTCGCCTTCTTGGCCTGATCGTTCTCGGGCGGCTGCCACGACACCGTCGGCGAGACGTATCGTTCGCCCTTCATCACGGTGGCGATGGCTTCGATCAGCTCGGCCGTCGGTCGGGTCTTGAGGACATACCCGGCGACACCCGCCTTCATGGCCTCGGCGGCGGCGAACCCGTCGCGAAATCCGGTCATGATCAGGATGCGCGACTTCAACTTGGCCTGCCGGACGACCCGCACCAGCTCGGTCCCGGTGCCGTCCTCCAGCGACAGATCCGCCAGCACGACGTCCGGCTGGGTCTGCTCCATCAGCGGCACGGCGGTTCGAATGCTGCTCGCCACGCCCACGACTTCGTGCTGCGGTATGGACGCGATCAACTCCGCCATCGCGTCCCGCACCATTTCGTGATCGTCCACAACCAGTACTCGTGTCATGTCAGCACCTGCCTGTCGGTAGTTTCGGCTTCCTTATTGTGACGGCAAAGTGGAATTTTGCCTTGCATTTCGATTCCGGTGCAACCCTGATTCGGAAAGCGCCTTTTTTACGCCGCGACTTGACGTCACCCGGCAAACGCGCAAGAGAGAAAGTCCACGTGGCCAACCATGAAGAAGATCCTGCCCAGACGCCCGAAGAGGCAGCCCGGCCACCATCCCCCGTGAAGACGGAAGGCCGGACGGACAGTTCGACGGACGGCCACGATGAGTCTCACGACGGGTCTGAAGACCCGCAACCGATCGCAATGGATAAACGGACCGGGACCAGAAAGCGCTCGACCAAGACAGAGCTCAAGGACGCGGAGTTCCCGGAGGAACGTTTTTTCACCGTCGCCATCGGGGCCTCGGCCGGCGGGCTGGAGGCGCTCAGCAATTTACTGAAGCGGATCTCGCTTGAATCAATGGGCGTCATCATCATCCAGCACCTGCCGCCCCATCACGACAGCGTGCTGCCCACCCTGCTGGTCCGGGCCAGCGGACAGAACATCGTGGCCGCTGAAGATGGGATGGAGGTCGAACCGAACCACGTCTACGTGATCCCCCCCAACACCGATCTGGCCATCTTGCGTGGCGTCTTGCACCTGATGCCCCCACCGTCGCCCGAGTCCGGCGCCCTGCCGCGCCCCCGCCACCCCATCGACTACTTCATGCGGTCGCTGGCCGAGGACCAGGGTCCGCGCGCCATCGGCGTGGTGCTCTCGGGAACCGGCACCGACGGAACCTTTGGACTGCGGGCCATCAAGGAGGCGGGCGGAATCACCTTCGCCCAGTCCCCGGACAGCTCTCGTTACGACGGGATGCCCCGCAGCGCCATCGACAGCGGCTGGGCCGACATCTCGCTGGCCCCGGAGGGCATCGCCGACGAGCTGATGCGGATCACCCGCACCCCGTACCTCATCCACAGCAAGTTCTCGTCGCCCCCCCTGCAAGAGAGCGTGGCCAAGCTGATCGTGCTCATGCGCGCCGCCTTCGGCAACGATCTCAGCGCGTACAAATCGACGACCGTCGAGCGACGGATCGCCCGCCGCATGGCCCTGCACAAGATCGAAAAGATCACCGACTACCTGAAGTTCGTGCAGACCAACGCCGACGAGTTGCGCGTTCTTTACAAGGACATGCTGATCGGGGTGACCGCCTTCTTTCGCGACAAGGAGAGCCTGAACGCCCTGAAATCCAAGGTGTTCCCGCGCATCCTGGACGGCAAGGAAGCCGGCGGGGCCATCCGCATCTGGGTGCCGGCCTGCGCCACCGGTGAGGAGGCCTACTCCATCGCCATCAGCCTGCTGGAGTTTCTGGGCGACCGGGCCCAGGACTATCGCCTGCAGATCTTCGGAACCGACGTGGATGAAGCAGCGATCACCTTCGCCCGGCGCGGCTGCTATCCCCCCAACATCGTGATGGACGTCTCGCCCGAGCGGCTGCAGCGGTTCTTCGTCAAGAAGGACCGCGAATTCCAGGTCTGCCGGCGCATCCGCGACATGGTTGTCTTCTCCAACCAGAACGTCACCAAGGACGCGCCGTTCTCCCGGCTGGATCTGATCAGCTGTCGCAACCTGCTGATCTACCTGCGCGCGCAGATTCAAAAGAAGGTGCTGCGGATCCTCCACTACGCTCTGCTGCCGTCCGGCTACCTGATGCTGGGGACGTCCGAGACCGTCGGCGAATCTGCCGACCTGTTCTCGATTTTCGATCGCAAGAACAAGATCTATTCGAAAAAGAACGGCGCCCCTGCCGCCGGTCTGGACATCGGGTTCGGCGTCCGTTACGCCGACGCCCTGCCGGCCCTGGACCCGTCGGTCAACCATCGCACCACCACCAGTCTGTCGTCGCTGGCGGAACGAAAGATCCTGGAACTTTACGCGCCCCCCGGCGTGGTGGTGAACGACGAGCTGGACGTCATCCACATCCGTGGCCGCACGGGCGCCTATCTGGAACCGATGCCGGGCGCGCCCAGCTTCAACATCCTGCGGCTGGCCCGCCCCAGCCTGCACGTCGACCTTCGCCGGGCCATCAAAGAAGCGCAGACCAAGAACGGGCGAACATCGGTCACCTGTCGGCTTAACGAAGCCGGCAGCATCCGCGTCATAGAGCTGGAAGTCGTTCCTCTGGTCGAGCCCGAAAGCAAGACCCGCTGCCTTCTCATCCTCTTTCACGAGGATTCCAGAAACACTCCCGAAACAATCCCCACCGAAAGCAAGACGCCGCCGGTTGAATCGGCCGGTGACGAGCGACTGCGCGAGCTGGAGCGCGATCTGGTCGTCACCAAGGAATACCTGCAAAGCGCGATCGAGGAGTTGGAAACGACAAATGAAGAGCTAAAGTCTTCCAACGAGGAACTCCAATCGGCCAACGAGGAGCTGCAGAGCACCAACGAAGAGCTGGAGACATCCAAGGAAGAACTGCAGTCGTCCAACGAAGAGCTGACCACCGTGAACGACGAATTACAAAACCGCATGTCCGAGCTTCAGCAGACCAACGATGATCTGCACAACGTCCTGGGCGGCATCGGCAACGCCGTGGTGATCGTGGGGCTGGACCTGCGCATCCGCCGGTTCACCCATGCGGCCGAGACCCTGCTGAACCTGGTGTCCACGGACGTGGGCCGCTCGGTCAGCCAGCTGAACGCCTTCATCATCGGCAGACGAATCGAGGAGGTCGCTGCGCGGGTGATCGAACACCTGGTCCCCGCGAAGGAAGACATCCTGTGCGCCGACCACCGCTGGTACGAACTGAACGTCACGCCGTACAAGACGCTGGATCATTCGATAAAGGGCGCCGTGATCGTCCTGCTCGACATCGACGCGGCCAAGCGAGCGACGGAGACAGATAACAGCAGGAAAGAAAGGCACTGACGGAGAGCGTATGAACCGCCCTGGCACTGTGGACTTTCCGACGAAGTCTGAGGGCCTTGTCACCAACGCCGACAACGGGGCCCATCCGAAGTCCGGAGACGACCAGGAGGGAATCCTCCACGAGCTGAAGGTTCAACGGTTCGCGCTGGAGCAGCAGGTGGAGGAGCTGCGGGCATCCCAGCAGGATCTGGGCGACGCGCGCGACCGATACGCTGACCTGTATGAACTGGCGCCGCTCGCCTATTTCTTGCTGGACGGTCAAGGACACGTCACCGAAGCCAACCTGACCACCGCGGCATTCCTGGGCATCGAACGCGGACATCTGCTGGGGCAGGCGCTGGTTGGATATATCCTTCCGTCGGACCAGGTGCGATTTCGCCAGCACCTGCAGCGATGCGCCACCGAGCGGGCCGCCGTCTCGGATGAATTGACGATCTTGGTGCGCGGGAAGGGCCAGCGCCCGGTGCAGGTCGCCAGCACACCGGTCCTTGACCTGCAAAACCGGACCATCGGCTTCCGCACGGCGCTGACCGATATCTCGGCGTTGAAACAATCAGAGATGCGGCTGCGCCTGCTGGTCCACGCCAGCCGCGCCCTGATCAGCCCGCTGGTCAACACGGAAGCTCTGCAGCAGGTCGCATCGATGATCGTGCCGCCGCTGGCCGATGTCTGCCTGGTCGATTTGGTCGATTCGATCGACGGCAACGTCGACGGCAACAAGGCCAGCAACGTCGACGGCAACAGCGCCCGCCGGGTGCGGCGGGTGGCCGCCGCTTTCTCCGACCCGGCCCGGCAGGATCCGTTCGGTAGAAACCAGCGGCGCGTCCCCGCGATGGAAGGCTGGTCAGCGCACGCCCAGGTGCTGGCCACCGGGCGGGCCATCATGGTCGAGAGCTGCACCGCGGACACCCTGAGCTTCGCCGAACACGAGCCCCTGGTCACGTCGTGCCCGGCCCAGTCGCTGATCTACGTTCCGTTGATCGCGCGCGAGGCCAAGCTGGGCGTGATGACGTTTCTGATGACCCAGGAGGGACGCCGCTTCTGCGACGCCGACTTCGAAGCGGCCCAGGAGCTGGCGCTGCGAATGGCCACCGGCATCGACAACGGCCGGCTGCAGGAGCAGCTCAGGCGCACGGTTCGCGATCGCGACGACCTGCTGGCCTTCGTCTCACACGATCTGCGCAACCCCCTGACGGGCGTCTTCCTGACCACCGAGACCTTGCTGCGCAGCACGCCCCCCACCGAACGGCGCCGCGGCTGGGTGCACCTGGATCGCATCCTGCGCGGCGTGCAGCAGGTACGCCGCATGGTCGACGATCTGCTGGACGTCTCCAGCATCGATTCGGGCCACTTCGTACCGCACAGCGCGGAACATGACATCGACGGCATCCTGCGCGAGGCCGTCGAGCTGCACCTGGCGACGGCCGAACAACAAAAACTGACCCTGGGGATCAGCTCGCTCGGCTCCGGGCTGCGCGCCCGCTGCGATCGGGCGCGCGTCATTCAGGTGCTGTCGAACCTGATCGGTAACGCGGTCAAGTTCACGCCCCAGGGCGGGGCCGTCACGCTGTCGACGACGGCCGACGATCAAAACCAAATGATAGTGGCGGTGGCTGACACCGGCCCGGGAATCCCGCCTGACCGTCTGCCGCACGTCTTTGAACGGTACTGGCAGGCTGAGGACGGCGCGCACAAGGGGCGCGGCCTGGGCCTCTACATCGCCAAGGGAATCATCGAGGCCCAGGGGGGAGCGATCTGGGTCGAGAGCAAGGTCGGCGAAGGCGCGACGTTCTCCTTCACGCTGGCGCGCGCGCCAGGAGCATCAAAATCGACCGCCAGCCTCCCCACCGCGACGTCAACCGGCGCGCCCCTGAAACGGGAGCAGCTGTGACAGCGCAGAAACAACCAACGCACGACATCGTCGTGATCGCCGCCTCCTCGGGCGGCCTCGAGGCGCTGTCCGCGTTGACCGCCGCACTGCCCGCCGATCTGGGCGCGACGGTCTTCGTGGTGATGCACCTGCAGCCCGGATTCGACAGTCGGCTGCCGGAGCTCCTGAACCGCAACAGTCCCCTCAAGAGCACCTTCGCGCTGCACGGCGAGACCATCACGCCAGGGCGGATCTACATCGCGCCCGCCGACAACCACCTGCAATTGCGCGACGGATACGTCCAGGTGGTGCGCGGGCCGAAGGAAAATGGCCACCGGCCGGCGGCGGACGCGCTTTTCCGGACCGCCTCGACCGCCTACGGCCCCCGCGTGATCGGCGTGGTTCTGACCGGGTATCGCGACTGCGGCACCGCCGGCCTGCTGTCCATCAAGGCGCGCGGGGGCATCGCGGTGGTCCAGTCGCCCGAGACAGCGACGGTCCCCGAGATGCCGAGAAGCGCCATCGCCCACGTCGCCGTCGATCACGTCGTCCCGCTGTCGGAGATCCCGGACCTGATCGTCCGGCTGGTGCAGGAACCGGCCATTCCGATGCAGCGCCCGGTTCCCCAGCTGGCCGTCATAGAAGGCGAACAGCCAGGGGCCCCGGTCGAGATTCCCTGCCCGCTGTGTCAGGGCCACATGACCGCGGCGAAGGTCGGTGACTTCTCGTATTTTCGCTGTCACGTCGGCCATGCTTTCTCGCTGGGGAGCATGGCCGCCGAGCAAGCGGAAGAGCTGGAGCGAGCCCTGTGGGCGGCGGTGCGGGCGTTGCAAGAAAGCGCGTCGATGGCCAAGCGACTGGGTGGCGCGGCGCCGGCCTCCTTGCGCGAGCGATTGGCGGAAAAGGCGCAGGCCCAGAACCAGCAGGCCGAGACCATTCGCGAGATGCTGCTTGGACAGACGCGTCTGTTCAAGAGCGACGCCGACGTGGTGACTGGCGCCGGCGCCGAAACAGCGGCCGAAAACCACTGAGCTTCGTCGGCTGCCAGGTTTGCCGCCTGGGCTCCCCGCTCGGCCGCGGAGTCATTACGTTTGAGTGATGGCGCGCGGAATGATCCTCGATGTCGATGGCACGCTGGTCGACAGCAACGACGCCCACGCTCATGCCTGGGTGAAGGCCTGTCAGCTGTCCGGTTTCGCGGTCGCCTTCCACCAGGTGCGCCCCCTCATCGGCATGGGCGGGGACAAGCTGCTTCCCACCCTGCTGGGCCTCCAGGCGGACAGCCCGAAGGGCAAGCAGATCACCCGCACCCGGCAGGGGCTCTTCTTGAACGAACAGATCACCTCGGTGCGGGCCTTTGGCGACGTGCCCGCCTTGGTGCAGCGGCTGCTGGACGATGGCGTCGGCGTGGCCGTGGCCAGCTCGGCCGAGAAGCGCGAGCTGGACGCCCTGCTGGACATCGCCGGCGTTCGCGCGCTGATTGAAACCAAGACCTCGGCCGGCGACGCGCCGTCGTCCAAGCCCGACCCTGACGTGGTCCTGGCGGCGCTGCATCGATTGCGCCGCCGGCCCGACGAAGTTCTGATGGTGGGCGACACGCCCTATGACGCCGAGGCCGCTCACCGCGCCGGTGTGCGATTCTTGGGCGTCCGCTGCGGCGGCTGGAACGACGCCGATTTTCCCACCGCCGCCGCCATCTTCGATAACCCCGCCGACCTGCTGGCCAGCTATGCGTCGCTACCGTGGCCCGCCGACGTCGACGCTGCCGAGGCCGGGGCCTGACGCCCGCGCGGCAGCTCCCCCCGCGCGGCCATCAACGCAAATTTACCGGTTGCCCCTCCACGTCCACGGTGCGCAACGTCCCGGGCAGCGCGCCGTCGGGCGCCGTCAGCCCCACCAGCATCGGCAACACCGCGGTGGCGTCGCCCACGACCACGAACTGCAGGCCCAGCCGCGGCAGGTAATCGTTCGCCGCCTGCCGGATGGCCGCCTTGTCGACGGCCGCCAGCTTCCCCGGGAGATCCTGAAAATAGGTGGCGGGCAGACCGTAGTAGACCAGCCGGCGAAACGCATCCAGCGTTCCCGACACGGTGGCGAACTGCGAGGGCAGCGCCGCGATCGCGCCGTCGCGCACCAGCGACAGTTCGTCGTCGGTGACGTCGGTCTCGCGCATCATCGCCGCGCCCGTCACCATGGCCATCATCGCCGCCGCCGTCTTGTCGTTCTGCACGGGAACCTCCACCGTCAACCAGGTGTCGTCCTTCCAGCTTGTCAGCTTTCCCTGCACGGAATAGGTCGAGCCCATCATCTCACGCAGATCGCTCCCCAGCCGACTGGTGATGCTGTTGCCGGCAAGGATCGAAAGCATGGTCCAGGCCGCGTTGTAATCCGCGGCGTCCAGCGAGGGCGCCGGCCCCCACATCAAGATCTCCGCCTGCGACGCGCCTGGCATGTTCACGAACGTCACCGCCGTGCCGTCGCGCGACGAGCCCGGGATGAATGGCTCGGGTGCGCCGATCGGGCCCGTCGGAATTCGCGGGGCAAACTTCTGCGCCACCTCGTCGTGCGTGATGTCTCCCGCGACGTAAAGGTGGAGACCGCGCACCTGCACGAACTCACGATAGAAGTTCTGGCAATCATCCACCGTCACGTTGCCGTAAGAGGCCACGCTCGGCCGGCGCGCGTAGGGATGCTCCGGACCGCGCGCCGCAATCTGGAACACCCGCCACGCCACGCCGCCGGGATCCCCGATGGATTGCAGCAGCCTTCCCTCGTATTCCTCCCGGAGGCGATCCAGCGACCAGGAAGACACACCGGGGTGGTTCAGCACCCCCGCCCACAGGTCCAGCGTTCTGTCGAGGTCGTCGCGCAATGAAAAACCGTCCAGCTCGGCGCTCTCCAGACCGGTGCTGGTGTAGATCTCCGAGCCCATGTCGGCCAGCTGGTCGACGGCGTTGCCGGCGCCGCCTTGCACGAACAGATACATGCACAAGGCGGCCCGCCCCTCCTGGCCCATCGGATCGGTGACAGTGCCCGCCGGAAATTCCAGGCTCCAGTTGATCACCGGCAGGCGGTGCCGTTCGACCAGAACGACGTCAATGCCGCCGGGCAGCGTGAACCGATCGACGGCCGGCGGCGTGAAGAGGTCTCGCTCCCCGACGATCGGCGCCGCCGCCCGGAAGGCCTCGTCCGGTGGGTCCGGCAGCGGCGGCAGCGTCACCGGCACCGGCGGATCGCTCTGCTTGCTGCAGCCCGTGCCCAGAAAACAGGCGGCCGCGGTGATGCCCAGCAGCGCCGCCCCTCCCCGCGCCTTCATGGCGTCGTCCCCGCGGGCATCGTCAACACCTCGACCCGGCCATCGCCCAGATAGCGACGGGCCAGCGCCCCCAATCGCCCCGGCGTGTTCTGGCGGATGGTGTCCAGCCGCCAGGCGAACCGGTTCGGATCGCCGTAGGTCTGGTTGAAGCTCTGCATCGCCTCGCCGCGCGCGCTCACCGTCTCATAGCCTCTGGCCATCTGAACTTCGAACGCCGTGAACGCCTGCCGGACCTGGCGCGTGTCGACGGCGCCCGTCTTCACGAAGGCCAGCGCGTCCATCACCAGCCGGTCGACCGCCTCGAGGTCGGCCTCGGGGCGAAGATCGACCACGACGTGAAACTCGCTGCCCAGCGCGCGGCTGGATTGATACGCGCTCACGGACTGGGCCACAGGATCGGCGCTGTAAACCAGGTCCTGCCACAGGCGCCCGGTCGAATTCTTCGCCAGCACAAGGGCCAGCACGTCCAGCCCCACGTCGTCGAAGGTGCCCGACCGGGCGGTCGGCCAGACATAGTGAAGACGCCGCAGCCTGGTGAAAGGATCGACCACCGTGACGCGCTGGCGCCCCGACAGCACCGGAATCGGAAAGCTGCGATGGATCGGTCTTTCCGCCGTTCCCGGCAACGTCGCGAACCATTTGTTCACCAGCGCCTTCACGTCGGCGCTGGCGATGTCGCCACCGATGAACAGCGTGGCGTTCGACGGCCGGTACCACTGCTGAAAAAACGCCCTGGCGTCATCCAGCGTGGCCCCTTGCAGGTCCTCGTGCCGCCCGATGGTCAGCGGGCGATAGGGATGGCCTTCCGGGTACAGCGCCTCGGCGATGGCAAACAGCTCACGCCCGAAGGCCACGTCCTCGTAATGCTGCCGCCGTTCGTTGCGCACCACATCGCGCTGGTCGTCAAAGCGATCCTGCCGGAGGCTGCCGGTCAGATAAGACATGCGATCGCTCTCCAGCCACAGCGCCGTCTCCAGCTGTTCGGGTGGAACCGTCTGGTAATAGTTGGTGCGATCGGCCCCGGTGGTGGCGTTCGCGTCCGCGTTGCCGCCCAGGCGCAGCCGCTTGAAGTGCTCGCTGGGGGCGACGTGGGCCGAGCCCTCGAACATCATGTGCTCGCAAAAATGCGCCAGGCCGCTCTTCCCCGGCAGGTCATCGCCACCGCCCGCGTGGTACCAGATGCTGACGTAGGCCTGCGCCACCGTGTGATCCTCGTGGAGCATGACCTCGAGGCCGTTGTCCAAACGGTAGCGCTCGACCGCGAACCGTGGCGCCTGCCGCTCGGCCCGCGCCGCGGTCCCCGCCCCCCACAGCCAGCCGATGACCGCCCCGAGGAGGCAAAACCGGACAACCGTTCTGTTCACAAGGCGGCAATCTAGGAGGGCGCCCCGGGCCCATCAAGAGATTAATGATCCCGTCGCTTTAACGCTGCTGCGCGACGCATCGCGGCCAGAAGATGCCGCGGTCCTATTTTTCTTGCCTGCGAAGACCGATTCATTCGTCTGGGCTATATAGAGATGTCATCAGTGCGGCAGCCATTCTCGACGCGATTTTCCGGTCGACCGCCTGTTCGTCCTCCCGGTTTTGGGCTGGTGGCCCTCGCGCTGTCAGGTGCCCTCGCCGTCGGCTGTTCGGGCCAGATTGCGGGCAACTCGGGCGCTGGCGGCGATGCCCCCACTGGCACGGGTGGCTCGGGCAGCGTCAGCGGCTCTGGCGGCAACCAGACGGGCGGCTCCGGCGGGACAACCGGCAATGGCACTCCCTCCAGCCTCCTCAATCTGCCGGACGGCAGCAAGCCCACCCCCAGCTTGCACAAGCTGACCTCGGCCGAATTCGCCAACAGCGTCCACGACCTTCTGGGCGACGGCGCGCCGCTGTCCGTGGTCGAACCGGACAACGTGGCCAACGGCATCTTCGCGCCGGTGGGTGCCGCCGTGGTCTCGATCTCGCCCGCCGGCGTGGGCCAGTACGAAGCGGCCCTGGGCGGCGCCACCGAATACGCCTTCGCCGATCCGACCCGGGCCGCCGCCGTGCTCTCCTGCATGCCCACCGGCCCCACCGACAAGACCTGCGCCACGCAGGCGCTGAGCGCGTTCGGCCGGCGCGCCTTTCGCCGCCCGCTCACCGACGCCGAGACCACGCGCTTCGTCACCCTGGCGACCACCATCGCCGGCAAACCGAGCAGCTCCATCCTGTCGGGCATGCGCCATGCGGTGTGGGCCATCCTGCAGTCTCCCAGTTTTCTGTATCGGGTCGAGCTCGGCACCGCCAGCCCGGCCGACGGCGGGCGGCTCAAGTACGACAACTTCGAGATCGCCTCGCGGCTGGCCGGAACGTTGTGGGGTTCGGTTCCCGACGACACGCTGCTCGACGCCGCCGCCCAGGGCAAGCTGGCCACCTCCGACGGTGTTCGCGCCCAGGCTGAACGGATGATGGCCGACCCGCGCGCCCATCGTGCCTTCACCACGTTCGTCGGCGAGCTGTACGGCAAGCGCGAACTGGACGAGGCGACCAAGGATCCGGCGATGTTCCCCGCCTTCACCACCACGCTGCGCGATGCCATGCAACACGAGCTGGAGCAGCGGCTGGACGACCTGGTGTTCACCCAGAAGGGTGACTATCTGTCGCTGTTCGATTCCAAGACCACCTTCGTGAACAACGAGCTGGCGGCCTACTACGGTCTGCCGGCGGCCGCCACGGACGGCTGGCGCAAGGCGACCTTGCCGGACAGCCCGCCGCGGGTGGGGCTGCTGGGCGCCGGGGCGATCCTGTCGGCCTTCGCGCACCCGCAACGCACGTCGGCCACGGCGCGGGGAAAGTTCGTCGCCAATTCACTGCTCTGCCGCAGCATCCCCGATCCGCCTCCCGGCATCGCGCCGCTGCCGTCCACGCCCGGCCCCAATCAGACCTGGCGTCAGGTGCTGTCCCAGCATCGCACGGCCGCCCAGTGCGCCGTCTGTCACGGGGTGCTGGACCCCCTCGGCTTCGGGATGGAGACGTTCGACGCGGCCGCCAAGTACCGCACCACGGACAACGGCCAGCCCATCGACGCCACCGGCAGCATCGACGGCATGGCGTTCAACGGCCTGGCCGAGATGAGCGCCGTCATCCGCAAGCAGGCCGTCGCCGGGCCCTGCTTCGTCAGCAAGGTCTACAGCTATCTGCAGGGCCGCTCCGTGAACAACCAGGACGCCGCCGCGCTGGATGCGCTGGCCACCCGCTTTGCCAGCAGCGGCAACCTTGTCAACCAACTCCTTCTCGAGCTCGTCAGCAGCGATGCCTTTCGCTTTGTCGAGCCGGTCAAGCCATAAGAGGAGACCAGACGTCATGGCACGCAGCAGTCGCACCATCATCCCGCGCCGCCTGATGCTTCGGGGCATGCTGGCGGGAGGCGCCGCCAGCGTGGCGGTTCCCCTTCCCCGGCTGGCCGGCATGCTGAACAGCAACGGGACGGCCTACGCCGCCGGCGGCGCGCTGCCCATCCGTTTCGGGACCTGGTTCTTCGGCAACGGCATCATCCCCGACCGCTGGGTCCCCTCGCGCACCGGCGTCGGCAACAACTGGACGCTCAGCGAACAGCTGGCCCCCCTGCAAGACGTCAAGCCCTGGCTGTCGGTGGTGACCGGGCTGACCATCAAGATCCCCAACAACGCTCCGCATGCCAGCATGCCGGCCGCGGCGCTGACCGGCGCCCAGGTCGGCGGCGGCGCCGTGCAGAGCGCGTCGATCGATCAGCTGATCAGCAACACCATCAACACCGGCACGCTGTACCCGACCGGCATTCACGTCGGCATCTCCAACACCTCGGGCGCCACCTCGCTGGGGCTGGCCATCTCGTACAAGGGACCGAACGCCGCGAACAGCCCGAACTACAGCCCGGCCAACCTGTTCAAGTCGCTGGTCCAGTACGCCACCGCGCCCGGCATGCCCAAGCCCGTGGATCCCGAGCTGCTGAACCGCAGCCTGGTCGTCGACGCCGTGCTGGAGGACGCCAAGGCCCTGCGGATGCGCCTGGGCAAGGCCGATCAGGACCGCATGGACAATCACCTGACCGGCCTGGCGCAGCTGCAGAATCAGATCACCGCCGCCCAGATGCCGCGGGCCACCGGCACCATCAAGGACCCGGACATGGTGTACCCCACGCGCGGCGCCGACGGTTCCATCTCGCGCAAGCGGGGACAGGCGTTCGCCGACCTGCTGGTGTTCGCGCTGTCCAGTGATCTGACCCGGGTCTTCAGCTACATGTTCACCTGCCCGGCCTGCCACGGGAACTACGCCGACTGCGGCCTGGACGCCAGCACCTTCCACGAGGACTACGGCCACCGCTTGAGCTCGAAGGGCCTGGCCTATGCCACCGTCGGGTTCAACACCGGCGTCCGCTTTGCCATGTCGAACCTGGCCGATCTGCTGACGCGCATGAAGGCCACCCCCGACGGCGCTGGCAACCTGCTGGACAACTCGTGCGTGTACACCACGTCCTGCGTCGCTGAATCGCAGACCCACGGCGGCACCGACTTCCCGATCCTGGTGGCGGGCAAGGCAGGGGGCGCGCTGAAGGGCGATCAGCACATCCGTATCCCCGACGAGAACGTCAGCAAGGTCCCCTTCACGCTGCTGACGGCGATGGGCAGCAAGGCCACCTCGTTCGGGCTGGCTGAAGGACAAGTGACCAGCGGCATCCCAGCGCTGCTGGCTTGATCTCCGGATGAGATGTAGCGCCGCGTCCGCTCGCTTTTCAGTCCTGGCGCTGGCCACCGTCCTGGGATTCGCCGCCGTCGGCTGTGGCGGTGGCGGCGGCAGCGGACCCGCCGGCGACGGCGGTGGCAGCGGCGGCGTGGGTCCCGGCGCGGGCAGCGGCGGCAACGGCGGTCAATCCAGCACCGGCAGCGGCGGCAACACGACCTCCGGCAGCGGCGGCAACGGA
>DATLVT010000637.1:0-4071 GCA_035577105.1 Polyangia bacterium | reverse complement strand
TCATCTATTGATCGCGCTGTTCGCCCGCGGGCACTGCCTGTTCGTCGGCGTCCCTGGCCTGGCCAAGACGCTGCTGATCCAGACGCTGTCCGACGTCCTGGACCTTTCTTTCGGGCGCATCCAGTTCACGCCCGACCTGATGCCGTCTGACATCACCGGCACCGACGTGCTGGAAGAGGATCGCGCCACCGGTCGCCGGGTCTTCCGCTTCGTGGCCGGGCCCATCTTCGCCAACGTCATCCTGGCCGACGAGGTCAACCGCACGCCGCCCAAGACCCAGGCAGCGCTGCTGCAGTCGATGCAGGAGTACCGGGTCTCCGCCGGCGGCAACACCTACGAGCTGCCGCTGCCGTTTCTGGTCTTCGCCACGCAAAATCCCATCGAGCAGGAAGGCACCTACCCGCTGCCCGAGGCGCAGCTGGATCGGTTCATGTTCCAGGTCGACGTCAATTACCCGACGCGCGACGAGGAGATCCAGATCGTCAACCAGATGACCACGGCGTACCAGCCGAACCTGCGCAAGGTCCTGTCGCCTGAACGCATCCTGGACCTGCAACAGCTGGTGCTGCGCGTGCCGGCGGCGCCGCACGTCGTGCAGTACGCGGTGGCCCTGTGCCGGGCCACCCGCCCCGGCGAAGCGTCGGCGCCCGAGTTCATCAAGAAGTACGTCTCGTGGGGGGCCGGCCCGCGCGCGTCGCAGTACCTGGTGCTGGCCGCCAAGGCGCGAGCGATCCTGTCGGGGCGCTACGCCGCCTCCACCGAAGATGTCCGCGCGCTGGCCACGCCCATCCTGGTTCACCGCGTGCTGCCCAACTTTCACGCCGAGGCCGACGGCCTGTCGGCGCGCAAGCTGGTCGCCGAGCTGGTTTCCACCATCAAGCCGACGTAGGTTTTTTTCGTGGCGTTGACCACCTCCCCACCCCACGGTGCCAGCGGCGTCGGCGGCGCACGGCGTCCGCTGGCCCTGGATCCGCTGGATCTGGCCCGCCTGGCCAGCCTTTCGGTGCGGGCGCGCGTGATCGTCGAAGGCGCCTTCGCCGGCATGCACCACAACCCCAACGCCGGCACGTCGATCGAGTTCGCCGAGCACAAGGAATACGCCCCCGGCGACGACATCCGCCACATCGACTGGAAGGCGGTGGGACGCATCGACCGCTATTACATCAAACGGTTTGAAGACGAGACCGAGATGCGCACGTTCCTGCTGGTCGATGCCTCCGCGTCGATGGGCTACAAGCGACGCGGGCTGACCAAGCTGGAATACGCCAGCTATCTGGCGGCGGCCCTGGGCTACCTGCTGGCGCAGCAGGGTGATCCGGCCGGGCTGCTGCTGTTCGACGAGAAGACCCGCCAGTACCTGCCGCCCCGTTCGCGCGGTGGTCACGTGCGCGATCTGCTGCTGGCCCTGGAGGGCGCCTACCCCGCCGGCCGCACCGACCCCGCCCGGGCCCTGGGCCACGTCAGCGAGCTGGCCGATCGCCGCAGCCTGGTCGTTCTGTTCACCGACCTCCTCGACGCCGCCAGCACCGTCGCCGATCGCCTGCGCCTGCTGCGCACGCACGGCCACGACGTGGCGCTGTTTCACCTGCTGGATCCCGACGAGGTCGAGCTCCCCTTCACCGACCTCACCCAGTTCGAGGGGATGGAGCCCGAGGACGCCCGGCGTCTGCTGACCGACCCGCGCGATCTGGCGGCGTCGTTCCGCCGGGAATCGCTGGCCTTGCGCGAACGCTGGCGCATGACCTGCCTGGAATCGCGGGTCGAGTATCTGTTCGCCACGACGGACACGCCGCCCGCCGACGTGCTGCGCTCGTTTCTCTTCGCCCGCCAGCGGGCCAGGAAATAAGGCGATGCAGTTCCTTGCCCCGTCGCTGCTGCTGGGTCTGGCCGCCGCCGTCCTGCCCTGGTTCATCCATCGCATCGGCCAGCGCCGCGCCAACCCGGTGCGCTTTGCCGCCATGGAGCTGCTGCTGCGCGCTGAGCGCCAGGTCTCGGCGCGCCGCCGCCTGCGCGAGATCCTGCTGCTGTTGATGCGCACCGCGATCGCCGCCGCGCTGCCGCTGGTGTTCGCCAAGCCGTACACCGAGGTGCGCTCCGATCTGCCGGCGGCGACGTCGCGTCCCCAGGCCGCCCTCATCGTGCTGGACGATTCGGGCAGCATGCGCCGGACGCGCGCCAACGACAGCACGCCGCTGTTCGATCGGGCGCGCCAGCGGGCGCGGTCGCTTCTGGCCAACCTGGCGCCGGAGTCGGACGTGGCCCTGGTGATGGCCTCAGAAGGCACCGCCACGCCCATCCCGGAGCCCACCGCCGATCGCCCGCGCGTCCTGGCCGCGCTGGACGCCGCCACCTGCTCGGCCCGTCGCGCTGACTTCACCGGCGCCATTCGCAAGGCCGTTCAGATCCTGACCTCGGCGCGGCGCCCGGAGCGGCTGATCTATCTCATCACCGATCTGCAGGCCGTGGGGTGGGAAGGCGGCTCGGGCCTGCCCGACGCCAGCGGGGAAGGCGGGGCGCCGCCCCCGGCGGTGGTGATCCTGGACGTCAACGAAGGCGCCGCCTGGCCGAACCGCGCCGTGGTGAACCTGACCGCCGAACCGGCGCCGGAGGCCGGCCCCCTGGGCGTGGCGGTGATCGCCGAGATCGCCAACTTCGGTCCCGACCCGGTCTCCAACCTGGGCATCACGCTGCGCTTCGACGGCACGCCGGTGGCCAAGGGCTTCGTCGAATTGCCGGCCAACGGTCGGACCCGAAAGCGGTTCCTGCACGCGCTGGGCGCCGGCGCCTCGGTGCGCGAGGCCGAGGTGGAGATCGATCACGACCGCTTCCCGCTGGACGATCGCCGCATGACCCGCGTCGAGGTGTCGCGTGGTCTGCGCATCCTGGTCGTCGACGGCGATCCCCGCACCGTGCGCACCGAGGACGAGACGTTTTTCCTGGAGGCGGCCCTGCGCGCCGGCGGTAGCAGCTTTGCCGTCACCACGGCGCTGCCCGACGAGCTGGCCGGGCGAACGCTGGCCGAGTACGGATCGATCTTCATGGCCAACGTCGCCCGCCCCAGCGCCGACGTGGCGGGCGCGCTGGTCCGTTACGTCGAGACCGGCGGCGGACTCTTCATCTCGGTGGGCGACAAGGTCGACGCCGACGCCTGGAATCAACAACTGGGGCGCATCCTCCCCCAGCCCCTCGGGCTCAAGCGAACCGCCTCGGCCCGTCCCGGCAGCGGCGCCGAAGGCGAGACCGTCGCTCTGCGTCCCGCCGAGCGTCTGGCCCCCTTCGATCGGCGGCATCCCCTGCTGGCCGGGTTTCCGCCGCGCGGCGACGGTCTTTCCTCGGCGCGCTTCTTCCAGTTCATGCTGCTGGCCCCGGCGCCTGACCTGCCCAGCCGCAGCGTGGTCCTGCGCTATGAAAACGGCGCCCCGGCGCTGGTCGAGGCCGACGTCGGTCGGGGCCGCGTGCTGCTGCTGACCACCACCGTCGATCGGGAATGGACCGACCTGCCCATCCGCCCCGGCTTCCTGCCGCTGATGCAGGAGGCGGCCCGCCGCCTGGCCGGCGCGCCCTCGGGCGAGGCGGTGGCCGCCCTGACCGTCGGACAGAAACGAGAGATCGCCATCGGCGCCGACGATCGCCGCATCGAGGTCATCAAACCCAGCGGTGAATCGCGCTGGCTGGTGCCGGAGCCGCGCCAGAGCGACGGCAAACCGGCGCGGTCCGTCCTGTTCACGGAGACCGACGAGCCCGGCTGGTACCGCGTGCGGGGCTCGCACACCGACGGTTCCCAGATCGACAGGTCCGACGATTCGTTCGTGGTGAACCTGGACAACCGGGAATCCGATCCGGCCACGCTGCCCGCCGACCAGCGGCCGGATCGGGCCCGCGTGGCCGCCGGTGGTGAGGACAACGCGCCCAAGCGGCGCCTCGAGCTGTGGCACCTGCTGGCCGCCGCCGTGCTGGTGATGGTCTTTCTGGAATCGGTGCTGACCATCAGGTTCCGACGTGGTCGATTCGTCTAACAGAAGAAGACAAGGACCAGCGAGGCATCCCATGAACAAGCAATTCGGAAACGAC
>DATLVT010000636.1:0-2806 GCA_035577105.1 Polyangia bacterium | reverse complement strand
CCCCATCCCGGCCAGCACGAACGAAACCAGGGACACCGTCTGCGAATCATTGAGGGCGGTCGCCGCGGCCAGGGGCACCAGGGAATTGACCACCTCTCCGTTCGGCACGTACGCCGCCGGCACCGACCCCGGCGTCACCGTGACGCTGGTGTTCCTGGGTTCGACGACGGACCCCTCCTGGGCAAACGGCTCCGGCGCGACCTCGGCGGCGGGCGCGGCGTCGCCGGTGGCGACCGCCACCTTTGACGTCTCCACGGTGGTCGCGTCCGCGGCCACCACCGGTTCAAGCTGGGCCGCCAGCAGATCTTGCCCGCCGCGACGGAACGCCAGCGCGGCGCCGGTGCTGTCGCCGTTCTTCACCAGGGCGTACCCCAGATAGCTCCAGGCGCGCTTGTCATCAGGCGCCAGGCGCGTGGCCCGCTCCAGGGCGGCGACGGCGTCTTCGTACCGTTCCATCTTCAACGACACCAGGCCGAAATTGCGCTGGATGCCGGCGTCGCCGGGCAGAAGGTCGGCGATCTCGCGGTAGGTGGTGCGGGCCTCCTCCAGCTTGCCCAGCTTGAATCGAACCAGCGCCAGCAGGTTCAGGGCGCGGACATCGGCCGGCGTTGTCGACAGCGCGCGCAGCAACTCGACCTCGGCCTGGCGAAAATGCCGGCCGGCCATCAGCTCGCCGGCCGACGCCAGGTGCGACATCAAACGATTGTCCTCCGTGCCGGGGGCTGCCGCCTTCGCGGCGGCGTCGTCGGTGGGGGGCGGCGCGGTCACGGTCAGCGCTCCGACACGAAATCGCCGCCGGCGCCCAGCTGGGCCTGCTGGTACTGCTGGTACCGGCGCATCACCGCCGCCACATAGGTGCGCGTGGTCTCATAAGGAGGGATGCCGCCGTATTTCTCCACGGCGGCCGGTCCGGCGTGATAGCCGGCGATGACCTTCACCTTCTCTTCGATCGAGCAGACCAGCAGTCGGGCGGTGGCCGCGCCGGTGCCGGAGCCGTCGTCGATCGCCGACGGCGTCTTGCAAAAACGCCGCGCCAGGACCTGCAAGTACCGGGCGCCCCCCATGATGTTCTGGCGCGGATCAAAGACGTCCGTCACGCCCATCAGGCGAGCCGTATCAGGCATCAGCTGCATCAGTCCTTTGGCGCCCACGCTGGAGACCACGTCTGGATCAAAGTCCGATTCGGTTTTTATCACGGCTCGCATCAATGGTTCGGGGATACCGAAAAAAGCCTGCTGGTCGTGAATGTGCTGGTCGTACCGCGCGTACCGGGTCGGCGAGGTGTCCCGCGGCGGGACGGCGTCGGTGCGCCCGCGCAGCGCCGCCGCTTTTCCCGGCCCGGTCTTCAGCCAGACCTTCCACTTGCCGCCCATGGGCGGCAGGTTGGTGAACTCGACGACGCCGTCCGCGCGCTCGCGCGCCCAGAACGTGCCGCCGCCGCCATGCTGGGACCGGGCGGCGGCGCCGCCACGGTTGCTGAACACCACCGTGCCGTCGACGGAGGTGCTGTTGGACACCTCGGCCCGCGCCGCCACTGCGACCGCGCCCAGCAGCCCGATTGCCGCCACGGTCGACCATCGTCGAGCGAAAAGCCTCATTCCCGTGCTGGATCGTAACATGGGCGTGACGGTGCGGTATGGTTCGCCGGTGATCGAAACCGACTACCTGGTCATCGGCTCCGGCTTGGCCGGACTGTACTTTGCGCTGCGGGCCTCCGAGCACGGCCGCGTGGTCATCGCCACCAAGCGCGCCCCGCGCGATTCCAACACCAGCTGGGCCCAGGGCGGCGTGGCCGGCGTGCTGGATCCCGCCGACCGCATGGAGACGCACATCGCCGATACGTTGCTCGTGGGCGACGGTCTTTGCCATCGCGCCGTCGTCGAGAGCTGCGTGCGGGAGGCGCCCGAGCACATCCTGCGGCTGGCCAACCAGCTGGGCGTCCCCTTCGACCGCGACGAGGAGGGGCACTTCGAGCTGGGGCGCGAGGGGGGGCACACCGCGCGCCGGATCGTTCACGTCAAGGACATGACCGGCTGGGCGATCCAGCAGGCGCTGCTGGAACGCGTGGCCGAGCGATCGGATCGCATCACCATGCTGCCCGATCACATCGCCATCGATCTGCTGACCACCGCCAAGTATGGCGGCCCCAATGCGGTGTTCGGCGCCTACCTTCTGGATCAGACCAGCGGCGAGGTGAAGACCGCGGTGGCGCGCGCCGTGGTGCTGGCCACCGGCGGGTGCGGGAAGGTCTACCTTTATACGACCAACCCGGACGTGGCGACGGGCGACGGCATCGCCATGGCCTATCGGGTGGGCGCCCGGGTCGCCAACATGGAGTTCTTCCAGTTCCACCCCACCTGCCTCTACCACCCTGCCGCCAAGTCATTCCTGATCAGCGAAGCGCTGCGCGGCGAGGGCGGCATCCTGCGGCTGCGCGACGGCACGGCCTTCATGCACCGCTATCACGAGATGAAGGATCTCGCCCCGCGCGACATCGTCGCGAGGGCCATCGACGCCGAGCTCAAACGCAGCGGCGACGATTTCGCGGTGCTGGACATGACGCACCTGCCTGGTGACTTCCTGGTGCAGCGGTTCCCCACCATCCACGCCCGCTGCCTGGAGCTGGGGATCGACATGCGAACCATGCCGATTCCGGTGGTGCCGGCCGCCCACTACAGCTGCGGCGGCGTGGTGGTCGACGAACGCGGCCGCTCCAGCGTGCGCAACCTGTACGCCATCGGCGAGGTGTCGATGACCGGCCTGCACGGGGCCTGTCGCCTGGCGTCGAACTCGCTGCTGGAGGCGA
>DATLVT010000635.1:0-3098 GCA_035577105.1 Polyangia bacterium | reverse complement strand
GAACCGCGCCGCCCGATCTCCTTGGCCACGCTGCGCACGAATCCTTCCAGCGCCGCCTGCGCCGCCGCCCCCTCCGGCGACGAGGCGGCGCTGGGAGGTCGCCCAAAGACAACCAGACGTCCGTTCGACGCCAGCGCACCGACCAGGGGATGGAAAAAATCGTAAAGCGCGCGCAACCCGCGCGAATCGGCGACTGCCGTGGCGTCGAACACCAGCGCGTCCGGGCGCAAACCGTCGGGCAACGCCTCCAGAGCCAGCGACGTCGCCGGTCGTCCGTACGCCGCGCCCAGATCCACCAGCGCCGGCGCCGGCGTCCCCACCACGTGCGGGTTGGCCCCGGCGGCCACCACGGTCCCAAAGGCGTCCGCCACCAATGGCTGGGCGCCCGACAATCCGCCCATCACGACGACCTTGTCCGCCAGCGGGCGCGCCTCCCACGGACCGCGTGCCCGGCGCAGCGTCTGTGGCAGCGGCAAGGGCAGACCCAAGGTCTTGGTGAGCCGGCGCGCTTGCGGATGGGCGCCCAGTTGCAGCAGCCAGTCGCTCACGTCGGCGTCCTTTCGCGAAAACTGCCGGTCATGTACGCAAAGCCACCCGGCGCGTCTCCCACGAAGATGGTGTTCCCCGCGCCCAGGTAAAGACCGACCCGCGCCGGCAAGACCAGCGGCCGGGTGAACCGAACGTCGATGCTGGCCAGGCGATCGACGGCGCCGGAAAACAGCCCGCGGTGCAGCCCTTCCATGGTGCGGGCCAGGGTGGCGAACCCGTGCAGGATGGTCGAGCGAAATCCGAAGGCCTGCGCGTACGGACGCAGCCAGTGCACCGGGTTGATGTCCCCTGTCAAAAGCGCGTAGGAGAGCCCGGCGTCAGGCGCCAGCCGCCAGTAGGCAAGCTCCCGAACGTCGCGGGGGACAACGGCCTCTTGTTTGTCTTTGTGAGCGCCGTTTGAACCGCTGTGGCCGTTCGTGCGCCCGTGGCCATTCGAGACACCGTGGCCATTCGAGACACCGCCGTTCGTGCCGGGCAGGTCCGTGGGGACCAGCGCGAAAATGTCCGCGGTCAAAGCGTCGGGAACCGACGCGGTGCCGGTGACCACCCGCTGGTGCAGCACGGCCTTGCGCCCCTTGTCCTCGATCTCGACCAGACTCGCCTGGACCTGCAGCGGCTCACCGACGGGAAGGGACGCATTCATGGTCAGGCGGCAGCCGCCGTTGACGACGCGCAAGAGCGGAAATGGCAGATCGTCCAGCGTCCGGGCCAGAACGGGAAACGCCCACTGCGGGAACAGGTGCGGCGGCAGCTTGCTACGATAGGCCGCCCCGTCGCCGCCCACGCTGCGAACATAGTCGCGCACCAGCGCCGCCGACGGCGAGGGCACGCGATCGTTCAGTGTGGGACCAGGGAGCGCTCGCGTCCCCGATGCGCCCGATCCCGACGATGAAGACAGGACCGCGGTCGACGCCGACGTCGTCATGCCGGCGAACCGCTGCGCCAGCGCGGCGACCGCCGTTCGACCCACGGCCGCCATTACGCGCCGTTGCGCCAGGATGTGTCGCGCGCCAATAGCCAAGCGTCAAGCTCTCTCAGCCGGCGGCTTTCTCGACGCCGGCGGCATTGCCGGCGCCACCGGCCAGTATGTCCAGCAGGCGCTGGCCCGTGCTGGTGATCTCGTCGTGAAGAAATCTTGCGCGCGGCTCGGCCCGTTCCAGGTGCCGCTCCAGCGCGGCCCGTCGCACCGGATGACGCTGGGCCTGGGCCAGCAACACCTCGGCGATGGCCTCGTCGGCCAGCAGTCGGATCAGCCGCTCGGCGTGCAGCATCGCATAGGCGAAGTCACGCTTGGGGTTCCACTGATTGAAGATGGCCTTGCGCCAGGTGCCGAGCGGTTGCCCCTGCACCGTCTTCACCTTTGCCGCCATGGTGCGGGTCACCAGGTGCTGCTGCGCGCTCAGCGACAGCAGTTGAATGCGCGCCACCCGTCGGTCCAGCCCGTCGCGCGCCGACAGCGATCGCCAGCGGGTCTGCGCCATGCGCTTCACGAACTCCTGCGGCGCCTTCAGGATGCCGGTCAGCGTGTCCTTCATCGCCATCAGCGCCTGGATCTGGCTGGTCCCTTCATAGATTGGCATCACCAGGGCGTCGCGCAGCAGCTTCTCGGCGCCGAATTCACACATGTACCCGTTGCCGCCGTGGATCTGCAGGCAGCGACGGGCCATCTCCACCGCTTTTTCGGCGGCCAGATATTTCAGCAGCGGCATGGCCCGCCGGGCCGCCGCCCGGTGGGCGCGAATCTCGGTGTCGCGCTGGCCGCCGGGCATGAATCGACCGAACAGGGCCTTCTTGTGCCCCACCTCTTCATGAAAGGCGCCGTGCATGGCCAGGGCGCGCAGGCCCACGATGTCCGACTCCATCTCGTCAAGGTAGTCGGCGATCATCTCGTGGCGATCGATCGTCTTGCCCATCGATCGCCGCTCGGCCGCGTAGGCGCGGGCCAGACGCAGCGCCGCCTCGCAAAGGCCGATCGATTCGAACCCCACGCCCAGCCGCGCGTGGTTCATGATCTCCAGCATCTGGCGAAAACCGTCGCCGCGCTTGCCGACCAGCTGGGCCGGCGTGCGATCGAAGGTGATGGCCACCGTGGCCGAGCCGTGATGGCCCAGCTTCTCTTCGATGCGATCCAGGGTTGCCAGGCGGGTGCGGCGCCCGTCGGCTTCGTCGCGAAAGGCCGGCACCAGGAACATCGACAGTCCGGCCAGGCCCGACCTGGGATCATCGGGGCCGCTGCCCTTCTCGGTGCGCGCCACGACGAAGTGGTACTTGCCGTGGCCCGAGGTGATGAAGATCTTCTGGCCGGTCAGCGTCCAGTTTCCCTCGGCGTCCTGGACGGCGGAGGCGCGCAGGGCGGCCATGTCGCTGCCGGCGTCGGGCTCGGTGATGTCCATGCTGCCCCAGGCCTTGCCGGTGGCGATCTCGGCCATCTCGCTGGGCCAGCGGGTGCGCGCGATGCGCCCGGTGGTCGGATCGTGCTCGGTGGACCCTTCCAGCAACGACAGGACCAGCATGGCCATGGCCGTTCCGCTGTGAAATCCATAGTGGGT
>DATLVT010000634.1:0-8120 GCA_035577105.1 Polyangia bacterium | reverse complement strand
TGGAGCCGCTGGTGGCGATGGCCGACGTCATCAAGGTCGATTTTCTGGCCACCACGCCGGTTCAGCGGCGCGCGCTGCGTGATCGGTTCAAGCGCCGACGGGTGGCGATGCTGGCGGAGAAGGTGGAGACACACGAACAGCTCCGCGAGGCGCGCGAGCTGGGCTACTCGTACTTCCAGGGCTACTTCTTCCAGCGACCGGAGATGATCGCCCGCGAGGACATCCCGACCTTCAAGCTGACCCACCTCGATTTCCTGCGCGAGCTGCAGCAGCCGGATCTGAATTTCGAGCGCATCGAACAGGTCATCAAGCGCGACGTGTCGCTGGCGGTGAAGCTGCTTCGTTATCTGAACTCGGCGTCGTTCTACTGGCGCAGCCGGGTGACGTCGCTGAAGCACGCCATGGTCCTTCTGGGCGAGCGCGCCTTTCGCAAGTGGGCCTCGCTGATCACCATCGTCGGCATCTCCAACGATCGACCGCCCGAGCTGGTGGTCAGCTGCCTGGTGCGCGCCCATTTTTGCGAGGCGCTTTGCCGCGCCACGCGCCGCCCCGAGATGGAGCTGGACGCGTTCCTGGTGGGCATGCTGTCGGCCGTCGACGCGCTGATGGGGCGCCCCTTGAAAGAGGTGCTCGACGAGATCTCGGTATCGCCGTCCATCAGCGCCGCCGTGATGAGCACCGACACCACGCTCGGTCAGATGCGCGCCCTGGTCCTCGCCTACGAAACCGCTGACTGGCCGGCCGCCTCGGCCATGGCCAAGAAGGTCGGCGTCAGCGAGGACGTCCTGCCCGACCTTTATCAGCAGTCGATCAAGTGGGCCAAGCACGTTCTTCCGTGAACGCTGCCACGAACGAGCGCCCCCGAACACCCGATCGTCCTGAGCCGCTATTTCAGTTCAGGAGGGCGGGCTCTGCCCGCGCGGCTCACCTTGCGAGAGGCACCGGGGAGAGCCCGCGAGCGGGGCCAGCAGGCCCCTTTCGCGAGCGAGCGGCGCGAGCGTCAGTGACCCGCCCGCGGCCCGGCGCGCTCGCGGGCGACGGCCAGGCGCTGGCGCCAGCGTGGAACGGACGGGCTCTGGGGGTATTGACGGATCAGCTGTTCAAAGGCGGCGGCGGCTTCGGCCCAGCGCTGCAGGCCGAAGAGGCGTTCCGCTTTTTGGGGCAGGGGCTCGTCGGCCGCCTTGCCTCCTTCCGTGGTGTTTCGGCTGGACAGATTCTCGAGGACGGCGGGAGCCTCTTCATCCATCTTCGCGGGAGCGCGAGCAGGCGCCCGTGATGCAGCCGCCTCGGCGGGGGGCGCAGCCGCGGCCGGCGCAGCAGCCTTGGGCGCCGGGGGCGGCGCCGCCGGTGGCGCCGCCGCCTGGGCGCGTGGGGCGAATTGTTCTGCCAGCGGCGCCCGCGGCGGTGTGGGAGCGGCCCTGGCGCCTTTTTTCTCCATGACCCGCACCTTCTCCGCGTCGGCCAGCGGCTCGGCGTTGTCGCCGACGGCGTGGAGACCGCCGCCGCTCACCCCCGGAAATGGATTTGGCTTGTCGGCCTCTGGCGACTGGCCCAGGAAGGCACCCGTGACATTGTCGGCCGCCGTCTTCTTCAATTCTGCCTTCCGATGCCGCGCCACCTCCGGTTGCTGGGCGATGCTGCCCAGCCCGGCCGCTCCGCCGGACGAGCGGGGAGCCCCCTGGTCCGGCGGCGCCAAGCCACCGACGGCGGTGTCGCGCTGCCGCGCCCTCTTCGCCACCTGCGCGGGCGCGGCCCGTTGCGGGCTGGGCGCCGGCGGGGACGCGCCCGCCAGGTGTTCTTGTTCACCGCGACCGGCCGGCGGCGCGATCGGCTCTACCGCTTGCGGTGGCGCCTTCGCCGCCGGCGCGCTGATCTCCTGCCCGCGCTGGTACGTCTTGTCGGGATTGAGGAAGACCCGGCTGGCCAGCAGGAACACCGCCATCGCGCCGACCGTCGCCAGCGTGGGCAGCGTCCAGTGCTGGCGCAGCCAGGCCCACCGGCCCTGCCCTCTGCGGCTGTCGACACGCTCGGCCGCAATCGGCCTGGCCGCAGGGACCGCTGCGGCGGCCGCCGCCAGCAGCCGCTGGCGCACCCCCGCGGGCGCCGGTTCGGCCAGCCCGGCGCGCGCCAGGCTGCGGGTCTTCTCGAAGGTGGCCACCTCCGCCTGGCAGCGGGCGCAACCGGCGATGTGCGCTTGCAGCGCCGCCCGCTCGTCGGCCGGCAGCTCGTCATAGAGCAGCTCCAGCAGCCGGTCGGTCACGTCTTCGCAGCGCTTGCTCATGGTGTCCTGGTCGCCCGTCCCGTCGCCACCGGCGCCGCGATCCCCTCCTGATAATCCATCAACGCCTCACGCAGCTTCTCCAGAGCGTACCGCATGCGACTCTTGACCGTGGGCTCCGAGGCGCCGATGGCGGCAGCGATCTCGGCGAACGGCATGTCCATCGCTTCGCGCATCAGGAACACCTCGCGCTGGTCCGCGGGCAGCGCCGACACGGCGGCGTCGATGCGACGGGCGATCTGCTGGTCGGCCACGCGCTGCTCGGCGCCGGGGGCGGCGGCGGCGATGCGGTCGTGCAGCGTTTCGGTCGACTCTTCGTCGACGCGCCCCGGCCCGTCCAACGACGCCGCCTGGCGGTGCACGGCGCGCCGCGACTGATCCACGGTCAGGTTGCGGGCGATGGTGTAAAGCCAGGTCGAGAACTTGGCCGTCCCCTTCCATTCGTCGGCTCCCTTCACCACGCGCAAGAAAACCTCCTGCAAAAGATCCTCGGCGGCGCTGGCGTCCGGGACGAACCGGCGCAGAAAATTCCACACCGGCTTTTCGTGGCGGGCCAGCAAAGCTTCGAACGCACGTGTGTCCCCGGCGCGGTAAGCCGCCATCAAAGCCTCATCCGTGGGGGGCTGCGAAAGCACGGGCGCGCGGACAGTCTAAAGGTGTTGGACGCGCGGACGGCGCGAAAGATCTTCGGGTCGCATATTCTCCTGCCGTGCACTCTCCGCTGTTGATGGCCGCCGCCTGCGGCGCGGCCTTCCTGGCCGGCCTGGTCGACGCCATCGCCGGCGGCGGCGGCCTCATCACGTTGCCGGTGATGCTTTCGCTGGGGTTGCCGCCCCACGTCGCGCTGGGCACCAACAAGGGTCAGTCGGTGTTCGGCACCGCCGCCTCGCTGGCCACCTTCTGGCGGCGCGGCGGCATCGACACCGGCCGCGTGCCGGCGGCCTTCCTGGCCGGACTCGCCGGCTCGGCGCTGGGGGCGCTGGCCCTGCTGACGGTGCGGCCAGAGCCGCTGCGGCCGCTGGTGGTGGTGCTGATGATCGGCGCCGTGGCGGTGGTGCTGGGACGGCCCTACATCCAGACCCGCGTCGGCGCCGGCGCCGCTGCCGGCGGCGGCGCTCCAATGCCCGCCGTCCCTCCGCGCGCCATCGGTCTTGCCACGGCCATCATCGGATTCACGCTGGGCGCCTACGACGGCTTCTTTGGTCCCGGCACCGGATCGATGTTGATCATCGCGTTCACCGTCGTGCTGGGCGACAGCCTGACGCGGGCGTCGGGCAACGCCAAGGTGGTGAACCTGGCCTCGAACCTGGCCGCTGTCGCCGTCTTCTCCTGGCGCGGCACCATCGCCTGGTCGATCGCCCTGCCCATGGCCGCCGCCAACATCCTGGGCGCCAGCGTGGGAACGCGGCTGGTCTTGCGCCAGGGCGACCGGTTCGTCCGCGCCGTCATCCTGATCGTGGTCAGCGCCGCCGTGGTCAAGGTGTCTCTGGATCTCCGACGGTGAAGTGATGCGTGCGCCGGCCGATCCTTCGCGCTAATCTAACCGGCGCGATGGCCGGCAAGATGAACAAGACCGACGAGGAATGGCGCCAGCTGCTGACGCCGCAGCAATTCCACGTGCTGCGCGAAAAAGGAACCGAGCGGGCCTTCTCGGGCGCCTACTGGGCGTCCCACGATGATGCCGTGTACCTGTGCGCCGGCTGCGGCAACCAGCTCTTCTCGTCGAAGGAAAAATTCGATTCTGGCTCCGGCTGGCCCAGCTTCACGGCGCCCGCCAGCGCCGACAGCGTGGCCACCGAGGCCGACCGATCGCACGGCATGACCCGCGTCGAGGTGACCTGCAGCCGCTGCGGCGGCCACCTGGGCCACGTGTTCGACGACGGACCGGGTGAAAACGGCCTGCGCTACTGCATCAACTCGGCCGCCATCAAACCCGTCCCGCCCACCAAGTGAGCAGCCCCCCGCGGCCCGACGCCGAGGCGCCGCTGTTCAGCCGACAGTTCATCCGACCCTTCGGGGCCCTGCTGGCGGTGCAGTTCACCCTGGGCATCTCGCTGTCCGTCTTCTTGCTGCTGCCCAAGATCCTGGTGGCGCGGATGGGCGCCTCGCCGTCCTACGTCGGCCTGGTGGCGGCGGTGTTCGGCCTGGCAGGGGTGGCGGTGATCCCCCTGGTGGGTGCCCGCATCGATCACGCCCGCCGGGTGCCGATGCTGGTGGCGGCCGGCGTCCTGATGATCGTCACCCCGCTGGGATTTCTGCTGGTGCACGACGCCGGCGTGCTGGCGGTCGTGCTGCGCGGCCTGCAGGGCGCCTGCTGGGCGCTGGTCTATTCGGCGGGCGCGGCGCTGGCCGCCGACCTGTCGCCGCCGCGTCGGCTGGCGCAGATGATGGGCTTGTGGGGCAGCGCCAACCTCATCACCAGCGCGCTGTCGCCCGCCTTCGTCGAGCCGCTGATCGATCACGCCGGCCCGGGCGCGGCCTATCTGGTTGCGGCGGCGGCCGGCCTGGTCAGCGTCGGCCTCACCCGACTCATCGATGAACCGGCGCCCGAGCGCTCGGCGGCGGCCAGGGCCATCCCCCTGCACATCGTCCTGCGGCGCCCGTCGACGCTGCGGATGATCGTCATCGTCACCATCACCGGCGTCGCCTTTGGCGCGATGTTCACGTTTCATCAACCGATGGCCCTGGGCCTGGGGATCCGCAACGTGCGCGGGTTCTTCATCGCCTACACCGCCGGCGCGCTGGGCGTCCGTCTGATCCTGGGGCCGGTGATGGATCGGGTGGGCGCCTACCGGATGACCGCGCTGTCGCTGGGGACGTACGCCGCCGTGGTGACGGCCATGAGCCTGCTGGCGCCCGGCCGCCTGGAGATCTTCGGCGGCCTCTTCGGCGTCGCGCACGGCGTGTTCTTTCCCTCGTTCATGGCCCTCATCGTCGGCAGCACGGCGCCCGAGGAGCGCGGCCGCCTGCTGACGGTGTGGAACGGGTCGTTCCTGGCCGGTTCGATCATGGCGCTGCCCCTGGGCGCGCTGGCGGCGGCCGTCGGTTATCCGGCGGTGTTCGTGGCCGCCGGCCTGGCCACCTTCGGCGGGATGGCCATCCTGCTCCGCTGGCCGCCGGCGCCTTACACGACGCCGCACCCCGTGCTAGGGATCCCCGGGTGAAGATCAGCAAGGTCGGCGTTCTCGCTCTTTTGCTGGCGCTGGGCGCCCTGGCGGCGTGCGCGTACGGAATTCAACTGCTGCACGAGCAGCGCGCCGAGCTGGCCGAGCTGCGCCAGAAGATCGCCGACGTCGGTCCCTCCGTCGACAGGTTCAAGGGCGCGGTCCGCGACATGGGTCGCGACCTGGCATCACTGGTGATGGACGAGATTGATCTGACCAAGACCGGCTGGCAGCCCATCGGACGCGGTTTCTTTGTCATCGACGTCGCCGCCGATCGGCAGGCCGACGGCCTCAAGATGCGCGGCAAGGTGATCAACACGTCGGCGTTGACCCACGAGGCGCTGCTGTTCCGGGCCCGGGTGGGCGCTGGCTCGGCGACGTTCACGGTGCCCAAGGCCGCCCCCGGCGTGGCCCTCCCCTTCGAGGTGGTGGTCAGCGACGTCCCCCCCACCGCCCCCCTCAAGGGATTCTTGACCCTGGAGACGTCGACCATCGCCTTCGCCAGCTCGTCGTCCAAATCCCCCGCCGCGCGCGAGCCGATCGACCCCGACAAGCTGCTGCGCTGACCCCGCCACAAACCCAGCGCGGGGGCGGCCACAAACCCGACACGGCCGCACCGACCTGGGCACATCTTGCCGGTCAATCCATACCCGCTAGGCAATTTCAGCCGATAAGTTGTTGGAACGACGACTGATTTCTCGCGCCAAAAGGCTGGCGCGGCGGTTGGCCCGGCCCTTGCTCATCCCTCTCCCCGAGTCACGAAAGCGCTCTAGGGCGCCCAACCACACCCACCATCACGAGGGAGAAACGGATCTGCCATGGGAATGTCTATCAAAACCAACGTCAGTTCTTTGGAAGCGCAGAAGAACCTAATGAACACGGAGAACGGCCTCAACTCGTCGTTGAGCAAGCTGTCCTCCGGGTTCCGGATCACCAAGGCGCAAGATGATGCCGCCGGCCTGGCGATCTCCGTCAACCTCGGCGCGCAGATCCGCAGCTATGGTCAGGCCATCCGCAACGCCAACGACGCGCTCAACGTCATTCAGACCGCTGAATCGTCGCTGAACGAATCGCAGAACATTCTGACCCGTCTCCGCGAGCTGGCGTCGCAAGCAGCGTCGTCCGGTATCGGCAACACGGAGCGCGGGTACATCCAGAACGAGGTCACGGCGCTCACCAGTGAAATCGATCGTATCGCCAACGCCACCGAGTACAACGGCGTCAGCCTGATCAACTCGGCCGTGGCGCTGACCTTCCAGGTCGGTATCCGCAACGTGGCCGTCAACGATCAGATCACGGTGACCACCGCCAACGCCAGCGCCTCCGCTCTGGCCATCAACGGCCTCAGCCTGACCACCCTCACCGCGGCCGAAGCGGCGCTGTCGACCATCGACGACGCCATGCAGACCATCTCGTCGGTGCGCGCCACCATGGGCGCCCAGGCGAACCGGATGGAGACCGTCATCAATACGGCCACCACCGAATCGGTCAGCCTGTCGGCCGCCCAGAGCCGCATCCGCGACGTCAACGTCGCCGAGGAAACCTCGAACCTCAGCCGTCAGCAGATCCTCATGCAGGCCGGCGTCTCGGTCCTCGCCCAGGCGAACCAGATCCCGCAGGCCGCGCTGAAGCTGATCGGCCAGTAAGCGGCACACGGCGCGGATCCGCGCCTCCCCGTGACTCGTGTTCCCGCATCGGCGCGAGGGTTGTTGGCCCTCGCGCCGATCGGAAACGCCATCCGGTGACGTTGCCGCACCGACCAGCCGCCGTCGTCCATCCGCATCGACGCCGCCGGGCTGGCGTCGCCAAGATCTTCTTTCCCGACAGACTTTTTTCGATCCGTTTGGCGGTGGTGGCCGAAGGCCCTCCAGCTGCCCTTTCCTGTATTGCCCGTCTTGCCTGTCTGCCCGTCTCGCGCATCTGGCGTGCTTGCCGCCGCGCCGGCCTGGATCGGATCAGCCGCGCAGCTCTTTCAGCTTGGCGGCGACCGCCTCGGCGTGACCCTTGGCGCTGACCTTGGGCCAGTGGAAGGCGACCTTCCCCTGGGAGTCGATGATCACGGTCGACCGGATGACGCCCATGCTGAGCTTGCCGTAAAGGTTCTTCTCCCCCCAGGCGCCGTACCGCTCGATGGTCTCGTGCGCGGGGTCCGACAGCAGAGTGACCTTCAACTTGTACTTGGCGATGAATTTACGGTGTCGCTCCGGGGAATCGGGGCTACAGCCGTAGACCTTGGCGTCCAATTTTTCAAAGTCTTTCAGGCCATCCGTAAAGTCGCAGGCCTCGATGGTGCATCCCGGAGTGTCATCCTTGGGATAGAAATAAAGGACGGTCCATCCGCCCGCCAGATCGGATAGCTTCACGGTCTGGTCATCTTGGTTTTTCAGCGAAAAAGCGGGGGCCTTCTTCCCGATCGCCAGCGTCGATTCAGCCATGGGCGTTGTTTACCACGGAGACGCTGCGCCGCTTCCTTTTGTGACCGAACCGCGACAGCATTGTCGGACGACCTTCAGTCCCCAAAGGCCGGCCGTCGCCTGGTGGGCCGTAACCGTGCTTATTTCTACCATTCTATCGAGGACTACCTTGGCTCAGCCGTTGCTTAAAGCACTGTCCATTCACTCACTGGTCTGTCGGTCGACAGCGATGCTCCTTCGACATCTTGGCTGCGTCTTCGGACT
>DATLVT010000633.1:0-19722 GCA_035577105.1 Polyangia bacterium | reverse complement strand
CTTCATGTCGACGCACATCTCACCGTTGTCGTTGGTGCCGGGGTAAGTGGCCGGTCCGCCCATGAGCGCGGTGAACTGCAGGCGCAGGCAGCTCTTCAGCCGGTCAACGCTGTCGTGGTTGGGCGTTCCCACCGACGCCAGATAGGGCGCCACCTGGCAATCGGCGAGCAGCCCGGTGACGGCGTCGTCGACCACCTTCTTCACCGTGGGAGCGCCGCCATATTTGTCGAAGAGCGACTGGGTAGCGTCGGCGCTGCTGTCACCCACGCCGGCGTCGCAGGCGGTCTTGTCGACGGGGCTGGGCGACACGATGTCGGTCTTGGTTCCGGCCACCGCGCCGGCGATGGTGGCGATGTCGTCGTCGGACACGCCGTCGGTCTTCAGCACGCCGCCCAGATCCATCACGAACTTGTCGAAGACCGTCCCGGGAATCTGCAGACCGGTGTGGATGGTCTTCATGTCAACGCACATCTCCCCGTTGTCGCTCTTGCCGGGGTACTTGGCCGGTCCACCCATCAGCGCGGTGAACTGCAAGCGCAGGCACCCTTTCAGTCGATCCACGCTGTCGTGGTTGGGCGTTCCCACCGACGCCAGATAGGGCGCCACCTGGCAATCGGCGAGAAGGCCGGTCACGGCGTCGTCGACGACCTTCTTCACCGTGGCAGCGCCGCCGTACTTGTCGTAGAGCGACTGGCTCCCCGTCTCGGTGGCGGCGTCTTTCGCCGTGTTGTTGTTGCTGCTGCTGCTGCTGCTGCATCCGACGGACGCCAGCGCAAACACGCCCGCCCACGCGCACAAGAGGCTTCTCGGAGATCCCATATCGACCCTCCCAAACTAGTGTGTGAAAGTTTCTCTTTCGACAAAGAGATACTGACCAGGGAGGCGGCGAGATCGCCGAAAAGAAAAAAGGCGCCGCGAATCTCGCGACGCCTCTCCTGGTAACCGGACGGTGACGACGGGTCTAGAAGATCCAGCCCACGCCCGCCTTCAGTCCGGCATAGCCAACCTCGGCGCGCAGCGAGAGGCCGCCGCCCACCTTGTAGAGCACGCCGGCCGCGCCATCGACGAAGATGCCGCCGTAGGTGGGGCGATTGCCCCACTGATCGTTCCAGCCCGAATACCAGCCAAAGGCATAACCGGCCTCGATCTTCAGATAGACGGTGAACTGCTCCGTGAGGGCCACGTTCCACATCATGCCGACGACGGGAAGGACCTCGTTCCAGCTGTAGTTGCCGTTGGCGAGGAAGCCATAGTTCCAGTGGAGGAGATCGGCGCCGAACTCAAGCGCCCAGCTGTCGTGGATGACCGGGTGGTGCAACAGCGGGGTGATGGGCAGCGGCAGCATGTAACGCGCCCCCAACCCATAACCACCCCAGGGAAGAATGGCCCACGCCGAGATCCCCTGGTTGCCGGTCCGTGCGCCGCTGTCCGTTCCTTGCACGATCGACGGAGGCGGATTGGACGGTGGCGGGGGCGTGGTGGGCGCCGGCGCCTGCGCCCAACCGGCGCGCGCGATCAACAAACAGGAAGCAAGGCACATGGTCACGGCAAACGACTTTTTCACGCGGATCCTCCAGACGCGCAGGGGGCGCTCTTGTGTGCCAGCACGATAAGTTGGGCCGATGGCGATGTCCAGAACGCTGCCGGGGCGAACGGACGCCGCGCCGTGGCGACCGTGGGGTGACTGTCGACGCCGACCGTCAGCGCAGGACGGCGACGCGCTGTCCGAAGAGCTGTTCGATGCGGGCGAGCAAATCGTCAGTGGCGGCCACCTTGTACTCGTCGCCGAGGTCGAGGATCGTCTCGCTGCGCTTGGGGATTTCCAGATAAAGCTGCGTCTTGCACGGTCCGGTGTGCTCGCGCAGCAATTTTTCCAGCGCGACCAGGTGACCGTCACTGACCAGGTCGGCGTTGAGGTGAATGTCCAGGTGCGAGCTCTTCTGCCGGCGAATCTCGGCCAGCAGCTTGGCGTCATTGAACCGCAGCCGCTCGCGCGCGGTCTCCCCTTCGCCGAAGGGCGTGTCCACGGTGCCGTACACCAGCAGCGGATCATCCTTCTGCAAGATCTCGCGGTACTCCTCGACCTTCTTGCTGTTGACGATGAGCTCGATCTGCCCGAAGTGATCCTCCAGAGTGAAGAAGGCGTACTTGCCGTTGCCGCTCTTCATGGGACGCTCTTGATAGTTCGAGACGATCCCGGCCAGCACCACCTCGGCGCGCACGCCCTTCTCCGTGCAGTTGGCGGTGGTGGCGGTGGTGAAGCGACGGATCTCTCCGGCGTAGCGATCCAGGGGATGCCCGCTGATGTAAAAACCCAGCGACTCTTTCTCGTAGGCCAGCACCTCTTTGGGGAACCACTCGTCGGCCTCGGGATAGTGGTCGTCGCCCAGGCCATGGCCGCCCTTGCCGACGCCATTGCCGGTGCCGTTGCTGCTGTGGCCATTGCCGTTGCTGGTCGCGCCGGCGAACAGCGCCAGCAAGGACGTCTGGCCGCTGTCGCGTTCGCGCTGGGCGGCGGCGGCGCGATCCGATGCCAGGCCGATGGTGGCGAACAGCCGGGCCCGCGACACGCCGTTCTTCACGGCCACACCGTCGAAGGCGCCTGACTTGGCCAGCGCCTCCAGCACCTTGCGGTTGACCTTGCGGCCGTCGACGCGCTTGCAAAAATCGAACAGCGACAGGAACGCCCCGCCCTCGTCGCGGGCCGCCTTGATCACCTCGACGGCGCCCTCGCCGACGCCCTTGACGGCGCCCAGGCCAAAGCGGATCGACTTCTTCACGCCGCCCTTGTCGTTGGGGATGGCCACCACCGTGAAGTCGGTGTCGGATTCGTTGACGTCGGGGCGCAGCACCTCGATGCCGCTCTGCCGCGCCTCGGCGATGAACTTGACCACCGAGTCGGTGTTGTCCTTGTCGCAGGTGAGCAGGCCGGCGAAGAACTCCACCGGCCAGTACCGTTTCAGGTACGCGGTCTGGTACGTCAGCATGCCGTAGGCGGCGCTGTGGCTGCGGTTGAAGCCGTAGCCGGCGAACTTCTCCATCAGGTCGAAGACGCGCTCGGAGATCTTGGCGTCGATCAGCTTGACCTTGGCCCCATCCAGAAAGCCGGCCTTCTCCTTGGCCATGACCTCGGCTTTTTTCTTGCCCATGGCCCGGCGGAGCAGGTCGGCCTTGCCCAGCGAATAGCCGGCCAGCGCCGAGGAGATCTGCATGACCTGCTCCTGATAGACGATGACGCCGTAGGTGTCTTTCAGGATCGGTTCCAGCAGCGGGTGGTCGTACTCGACCTTCATGCGGCCGTGCTTGCGGTCGATGAAGTCGTCGACCATGCCGCCTTCCAGCGGTCCGGGGCGATAAAGGGCGCCCGCCGCCACGATGTCCTCGAAGCAGTCGGGCTTGAGCTTCTTGAGCAGCTCGCGAAAGCCGCTGGACTCCAGCTGGAAGACGCCGGTGACGTCGGCCTTGGAGATCATCTTGTAGACGTCGGGGTCGTCGCTGACCAGCAGGGCCAGATCCAGCGGCTCCTCGCCGCGGGTGGCCTTCTCGCGGTTGACCAGATCCAGGCAGGTCTGGATGACGGTCAGGGTCTTGAGGCCGAGGAAGTCGAACTTCACCAGGCCGGCCTTCTCGACCATGTCCTTGTCGTACTGGGTGACGATCCCTTCTTCGCCGGCGGGGCGGAAGCAGGGCACGTACTCCCACAGCGGCTTGTCGCCGATGACCACGCCGGCGGCGTGGGTGCCAGCGTGACGGTTCAGCCCCTCCAGGCTCTTGGCGATGTCCAGCAGCTCGCGGTAGGTGCCGTTCTCGTCGTACAGCTGCTTGAGGCGCGGCTCTTTCTCGATCGCTTCGGCAATGGGCAGCGACTTGCCCTGGATTGGTTCGGGGACAAACTTGGCCACCTTGTCGGCCTCGGCGAACGGCAGGGCCATGGCGCGGGCGATGTCGCGGATCCCGCTGCGCGCCTTGATCTGGTGCATGGTGACGATCTGACCGACGTTGTCCTTGCCGTACTTGTCGGTGACGTACCGGATCACCTCGTCGCGCCGGTTCATGCAAAAGTCGATGTCGAAGTCCGGCATCGAGACGCGCTCCGGGTTGAGGAACCGTTCGAACAGCAGCTTGTTCTCGATGGGATCGATGTCGGTGATGCGCAGGCAGTACGCCACCAGCGAGCCGGCGCCCGAGCCGCGGCCGGGGCCGACCGGGATCTTGCGCTCCTTGGCGTGGCGGATGAAGTCCCAGACGATGAGGAAATAGCCTGAAAACTGCATCTTCTGGATGACGCCCAGCTCCAGCTCCAGGCGGGCGGCGTAGCTGTCGCCGTCGATGCTGCGCAGGCCGCGCTTGAAGGCCTCGTCGATGCGCTTGCGCAGCCCCTCGCGGGCCAGCTCGGCGACGTAGGTGTCGGCGTTGTAACCGTCGGGGACCTGAAATCGGGGCAGGAAGGATTGGCCCAGATCGAAGGTGACCTTGCACAGCTCGCCGATCCTGGCGGCGTTCTCCATCGCCTCGGGGATGTGCTTGAAGTAGGCGTCCATCTCGGCCGGCGTCTTCACGAAGAAGGCGTCGTTGCGGTGGTGCATCCGCTTTTCGTCGTGGATGGTCTTCTTCTGCTGCACGCACATCAGGATCTCGTGCGCGCGGGCGTCGGCCTTGTTCAGATAGTGGCAGTCGTTGGTGGCCACCAGGGGGATGCCGGTCCGCTTGGACATCTCGATGAGGTGGCCGTTGACGGTCTCCTGCTCTTCCAGGCCGTTCGGTTGCAGCTCGAGGTAGAAGTTCCCCTTGCCGAAGATGTCCTCGAACTCGCGCGCGGCCGTCTCGGCCGCCTCGGCGCCCCGGCGCATGATGGTCTGCGCCACCTCGCCGCCCAGGCAGGCCGACAGGCCGATCAGCCCCTGGCTGTGCTCGCGCAGCAGCTTCTTGTCGATGCGCGGGTTGTAATAGAACCCCTCCAGGTAGCCCATCGAGTTCAGGTACGACAGGTTCTTCCAGCCGACGTTGTCCTTGGCCAGCAGGATGAGGTGGTTGCTCCGCCGTTCGGTCTTGTCGTGGCGATCGGGGGCCACGTACGTCTCGCAGCCGAAGATCGGCTTGACCCCGTGGGCCTTGGCCTTCTGATAGAAATCCAGGGCCCCGAACAGGTTGCCGTGGTCGGTGATGGCCACCTGTTTCATCCCCCGTTCCAGCACCTTGGGGAACAGGTCATCAAGGCGTATCGCTCCGTCGAGCAGGCTATACTGCGTGTGCAGATGAAGATGCGTGAACTCCGCCATGGACAGCCTTGCAGCTTGTCCTGCGGCGCGCGACTGGTCCAGACCAAAAGCAGCGCGCGCGCCGCGGAAATTTCGGCGCGTCCCACATGTCCACCTGTGCTCCGACCGCGGGCGGTTTCGGCCCTGTGAACAGGACCGGCCGCCGATCCCAGAGCGATGATTGAGCGAATGCCAAACTCTCCACAGACTGTCCACAGGCGGGCGCGCGGCCGCACGCCGTTCGCGGCGTCGCTGCTGGTCCTGGTGGCCGGGGCGTGCGGGGTCAAGGTTTCATCGTCCGGCAATCCGCTGCCCCGGGACCTGGTGCTGGCGCCCGTTCCCGAGACGGTCCAGGTCCGCCCCGGCGAGCGCGGCACCCTGCATTTCGTCTTGCGCACCCCGCAGGGCGTCGGCGTCCCCGGCCAGCGGATCAACTTCGTGATCGTCGACGACGCCAGCGCCGGCGTCGGCAGCAAGGCCCAGGGCGCCACGCTGTCCACCGACAGCGCGGTCACCGACGACAAAGGCAGCGCGCAGATCGGCGTCAACGCCGGACAGCTGGCGGTGTTCCGCGTGCACGGCAGCACCGTCGATCAGGCCGCCGAGGCCGAGGCCGTCGTGGTGGTCACGACCGCCATGTCAGCCAACGTTCAGATCGCGCCGTTCATCGTCGGCGACGCCGCCGAGCTGAACGTCGCCAGCATCGACGTGGCGTTCTTCGACAACGAACACTGCGCCGATCTGTCGCTGTCGAATTTGCCCGCCCCGGCCCGGCTGATTCGCACGGTGGCCACCACCGACGGCCTGGCCGAGTTCGACCTGGTCAGCACGGTGCTGTCTCACGCGGTGGTGGGACGGGCCCGCGACCGGCGCGGCGCCGTCCAGGCCCAGGGCTGCGTCGATCTGCCGGGGACGGCGCTGGTGGCGGGCGATCTGGTGCGCGTGTCGTTGCCGCTCAACCCCTCCAGTCCCAGTCCGGTCGGCCAGTTCGACGTCACCTCGCAGTTCGTCTTTGCCGATCCCCCGGCGGCGGCCGCCTTCATCGCCGCGCCCTGGATCGATCTGCAGGACTGCCCGCTGGATCCCGCGCAGCTGTGGCTGGACTGCACGATGGACGCGTTGAGCGGAGCGATCGACGGCGATCCCAATGACTGCCAGCCCAAGGATGGGGGCGAAGGTCCCATCGGCGCGGCGCTGGCCGCCCGCCGGGGCGTCTTGCTTCCTGCGGCCAGCGGCGGCGCGTCCGCCTGCCGCGGCAGCACCGACGCCGCGGGGGCACCCAGCCACGACGCGCTGCTGGCCAGCCTGTTCGGCGCCCCCAAGCCGCCGGCGCTGGTCGAGCTGCACGCCATCGCCGACGACGCCGGGCACATCCTGGGCGCGCTGACCTTGAAATCCCAGCTGGTGGTGACGGCGACGCCGATGGCGAACGCGTTCACCGCCGTGCACACGCTGGTCAGCGCCCAGCTGGGCACGGCCGGTAACGCAACCGTCGACGTGGTCTTGCGACCGCTGGGATTACCGGCGCTGCAAGCGCAGCGCGTGCACGCGACCGTCGATGACCGGACGCTGTCTTTCGACGAACAGGGAATGACGCTGCGCCTGGGAACGGTGGCGCGCGCGGCGTTCGGCCAGCTGGCCCTGGTCCGTCGCGGGCTGCCGGCCGACACGGCGGGCACGCTGCAGTCGCTGACCCGTCTGGCGTCGGCGTCGCTGGGGGCCACAAACCAGGCGGCCGCCATCACGGTGAACGGCTGCGAGGCGCTGGACGCGGTGCTGTGCGCGGACATCGGCCGCGGCAGCGGTTGCCTGACGGCAGCCTGCGCGGATGGATTGATCGCCCTGGCGGCACGCCTGGACGGCGGGTTCGCCACGGCGGACGGCGACGGGCTGGATCTGATCATCGAGAGCGGATCGGTGCCCATCATCGATTCCCACGGGACGGGCGTGGCGGACCGCCTGGGCGACGTGTTCGGCGTGCCGGCCGCGCCCGGCACCTGGTCGGCGACGTTGCGCACGCACGCCGGCAACCAGCGGCTGAGCGCGCAGTGGGACGCGTTCCGGTCAGGGAAATAACAAGCCAGGCGCGGCGCGGAGGCCGCGGCGCGGAGGCCTAGAACACCACCGCCAGCGCGGCGTAGAGCTCGGCGACGGTGTCGCGGACGGGGGTGTCGGCGGCGCCGGTGGCTTTGGTGCCGGCGGAGAGGTGGCGAGCGGCCAGGCGCAGGCGGAGCTGGCTGGGATCGCTGGCGGCGGTGAGGGGGAATTCCAGGCGGCCGCCCAGGCGAAAGCCGAAGCGCTGGTCGGCCGAGGCGCCGTGGCCGTCGCGTTCATAGCCGGCGCCCACCTCCAGCGCGGCGGCGCGCAGGACGCGCAAGACCCAGCGCTTGTCGTCGGCGCCGACGCCGTGGGCGACGGGACGGAGGACCAGCATGGCATCCAACCCCAGTCGGTCGACGGGGGCGTCGGGGTTTCGAAAGCGGCCGGTGGCGGTGCTGGCGAAGAGACCGAAGTCGATCCCCACGAACCCGTCGCCAAAACCGCCCAGGGCAAAGAAGGAAGGGACGGCCGCGGTGCGCCGGGGCGAAAACCCGGTGTCGTCGAAGGAGACGCCCATGCCCAGCGCCAGCGACAGGCGCGGGCGGTCAACGGAGGGCGCCTCGGCCGGCGCTGGTAGCGCCAGCGGCGACGAAGACGGCGCAGACGGCGAAGACGGCGAAGGCGCAGGCGACGCGGCGACCGCCGGAGCGTCCTCGGCGCGGGCGCCGGGCGCGGTCAGCAGCGACAGCGCGACCGTCGCGCACAGGCCCAGACTGCAAGACGTCAGAGGGATCCCACCGCGTCGCGACACGGGGACCTTTTATCACGGCTTGCGCTATGCTGGCCGCGATGGAAAGGAAGCCGGAATGACCGACCAGGCGGTTAACGAAGGGAACGCCCCAGGCGACCCGGCCGAGGCGCGCCCGGAAGGCAAGTCGGTCGTCACACTGTTGCGCGAGGCCTTCGAGCTTTACCGGACGCACGCCAAGGCGCTGCTGCTGACCTGCGCGATCTTGTTCGTGCCGGCGTCGATCGCCAAGTCGCTGGCCCTGTCGGCGATCCTGACCCCGACCTTGATGGCGGGCGACTACATGAAAGAGACCGCCGAGCTGGGGCAGCGGGCCACGGAGGCCTCGCGACGTGCCCTGGAACAAGGGGTCAAGGACGGCAAGCTGGATCCGGCGGCGGTGGACGAGTTCTCTCGGCAGAGCGCGCGCAGCTTTGAAGAGCTGGGCCGGCGCAGCGCCGTGGCGTCGGGCGCGCTGCTGGGGTGGTTCACACTGCTGTTGCTGGGCGTGCTGGCGACGGTGGTCACCGCGTTCATCCTCTACGGCCTGGTCGTTCCGCTGACCACGGGCGCGCTGACCATCAGCGTGGCGGACCGCATCCTGGGCGGCGACGCCAGCTGGAGTCAGGCCTGGACGCTGTTGTTCCGGCGCATGGGCCGGCTGCTGTCGGCGTTGATCCCGGCCGCGCTGCTGGTGGCGCTGGGCTTCGTCGCCTTCATCGTGCCCGGGCTGATCCTGTCGTTCCTGTTCGTCTTCATCGCGCCGGTGGTCCTGATCGAAGGCGTCGGCGGGCGGGAGGCGATCAAGCGCAGCGTGGCGCTGGTCCGTCAGGACTGGGTGCGGGTGGCGGTGGTTTTGATTGTGTTCGGTCTCACGCGCTGGCTGGCCCAGTCGGTGGCGTCGATCTTCATTCCCCGGCACGCGCTGTTCTTTGAATCGTTCTTCGGCGATCTGTTCACCATGGTGCTGATGCCGATCCCGGTGATCGGCTCGGTGCTGCTGTATTTCGACCTGCGGCGCGTCCGGGAAGGGTTCACCCAGGATCGCCTGCGCGCCGACCTGCAAGCGCTGCGCACGCCCGGGGGTTGAGCTGACAACGGACAGCGGGCCGCGGTCGCTGGCGGGAAAGGTCTTCCTGATCACCGGCGCCTCGTCGGGGATCGGCGCCGCGCTGGCGCGCGAGCTGGGCCGGCGCGGGGCAAAGCTGGTCCTGGCGGCGAGGCGGGTCGATCGCCTGCAATCGCTGGCCGCCGACCTGACGCCACAGACCGCGGTGGTGGCCGTGCCGGCCGACGTCACCAAGGACGGCGAGCTGGAAGCCGCCGTCGCCGCCGGCGTCGCCGCGTTCGGCGCCCTGGACGGCGCCATCGCCAACGCCGGTTTCGCCGTGGTCGGTGACGTGGCTCGCCTGAGCATCGACGACTACCGGCGCCAGATGGAGACGAATTACTTCGGCGCCATCCGCACGATGTACGCCGCCCTCCCGGCGCTGCGCAAGTCGGGTGGCCGCCTGGCCTTCATCAGCAGCGTCAGCGGGCACGTCCCGGTGGCGCGCATGTCGCCATATTCGTCCAGCAAGTTCGCCCTGCGCAGCTTTGCCCAGAGCATTCACGACGAGCTGGGGCGCGAGGGCATCTCCGTCACGCTGATCAGCCCCGGCTTCGTGGTCAGCGACATCGGCCGCGTCGACAACAAGGGCCAGCTGCGCGACCGCGACGCCTCCGGAGCGCCCGCCTGGCTGCGCATGCCCACCGACAAGGCCGCGCGGCAGATCGCGGGGGCGATCGCCGCCAGGAAACGCGAGGCGATCATCACCGGCCACGGCAAGGCGCTGGTGTGGCTGTACCGGCACGCGCCGTGGCTGGTGGAGGCGGCACTGCGACGAGGACGTCGCTGACGAGGGCGATAGTAGAGCGTCAGTCTGACGCCTACGGAATACAGTCCGGCCCCGCGAATGCTCCGCAGCGGGTCCAGGTGAAGGGCGTCAGGGCGTAGCCGCACAGGACGTCCATGCCTCGCAGGGTCAGGCCGAAGGTGCCCTCCAGCAGGTGCAGGCAGTTTCGCGGCGGGCCCACGCAGGCGGGGATGGCGATGCGCGCGGCTTGAAATGCGCCGCCCACCGGCTGAAAGAGCGCGTCGTCGATGGGCGTGCCGTCCAGGATGACCGGGCCCGTGTCTTTGCGGACCACCATCACCTCGTGGTCAAAGTGGGCGGGCAAGGCAAAGCGAAATTCGCTCCACAGTGAATCAGTGGGAACGCCCGATGACAGTGTGCCTTCACAGTCCATTCCCTGCGTGACCAGGATCGGCTTGCTGCCTTTGATGAGAAAGCTCCCGGCGCTGGGCACCAGGAGCTCGCGCACCTCGCCCTCGGCCAGGACCAGCTCGCCGGCGGGCAGACCGCCGCCCGCCCCCGGCGCCGCCTCGAACGTCACGTGGGTGTCGTCGCGCGCGGCCAGAATGCGCCACAGCGCCGAGCCGCCGCCGAACAGGGAGTCGCAGGTGTCCTTCTGGGGGCCCAGGCGCGCGGCCACATAGGTCTGGCTCCAGCTTCGCAGCGGCAGCATCTCTTCCAGGGCCAGGTCAGGCGAGTTGATCCCGGGCGCGGCTCGTCCGTACGCGGTGAAGATGTTGCCCGAGAAGACCGCCAGCGGGTTGTCGGCCGAGACGACGGTGCCGCTGAGGTCGGTCCCCTCGTCGCGGCTGCGCAGTTGCAGGAGGTCGCCGTCGTTCAGCGTGAGCTGGAATGATTCGCCGGGACCGATGCTGGGCACCTCGGCGCCGGCCACCATCGACGCGGTCGACGACAGACGCACGGTCACGGTGGTCTCGTCGGCGGTGGCGACCAGGACGATCTGGCCGGCGCCGTCGTGACTGCCGGGCGTGGCCGCCAGCGGGGGCGCCGTCCGCTGGGGATAGGTCATCACCATGTAATCGTTGCCCAGGGCGTGATTGGGCAACAGCATCGTCCCGCCCGTGCTCTCGGCCATCTCCGTGCTGTCGTCGCTTTCGATCAACGTCGCTGTCAGCGGACGGTCGCTCTGCACGCGAAAGCCAAAGCTCTTCCCCACGCCCACGCCCTCCAGGTGGCGGTTGGGCAAGGCAAAGTGTTCGGCGCCGAAGGCGGGAACATGGACGGTCTGGATCGTTCGCCAGAACCGCACGTCGTCAAGGACCTGCAGGTCGGCGTTGGTGTCCTCGCCCGCCGGGTTGACGACGATGATCGTCGACGGGAGGGCGTCGTCGCGATCGGTGTTGTCGGCCAGGGCGCCGTAGAGCAGGCAACCGGCCAGGGTCTGCATCCGTTCGGCGGCGGCGCAGGCCAGCGAGGTGCATTGACCGGCGCTGCAGGTCTGGCCGTCGTCGCAGGTCTTGAGGACACGGCCGACGACACCGTGGTCGCAGCTCCGAACCGTGTTGTCGTCGCAGGCCATCCCCTGCTGGCAATGAATGATCCCCGCGTCGCCCCCGTCGGCCGCCGCGGCGTCGCTCCTGGGCGTCACTTGAGACTCGGTGCAGGCGTTGGCGAGCACGCCCGCCAGGGCGACGAGCAGCAGCGGTTGCGCCACAGTCCACCTGGACGGTTGCGCCACAGCCACCGATCCGGTTGCGTTACCTAGGCGAATCAAAGAGCGTGTCCTTCGTCTGCGAAGATCGCATCTTCTCGTCGAGAAAATCACAAAAAAACACCTGCTCCCACCCTTGCCAACGCGCTTTGTCTGGGCCTACGCTAGGCACGGTGTTTTGTGCCCGGGGTGCGACGGTCGCTGTACTGATGCTCGCCGAAGGACTGGGCCTCTCGGCGGCGGCGGCCCCCCTTCCGGCACCGACCAACCCCTTTCCCGGCACCGACACCGCGACGGCGGACGGCCAGTCCGACGACGAGGAGGTCGACGGCGCCGACCAGGCCGCTGGCGAGGACAGCGACGAGGCCCCTGATTCCGCCTTACATGCCCTCACCTGCCTGGAAGGCGACGCCGCCGGCGCCGGCCGCCGCAAGGGTGTCCAGCGGCGCGACTTCCTCAAGCGCCACCGCTTCGAGGTCTCTGGACTGGGCGGGTTCTATGCGTCCGACACGCTGTCCTCGACCTACAGCTATGGCGGGGCGCTGGCGTTTTTTCCCTCCGAGGATTTCGGGCTGGAGCTTCTTGTCACGCGCTCGCCGGTGAAATTTCGCCTCGAGGAACCGTTCAACGCCTTTGATCGTGAGCAACATTTTCCACCGGGTGTGGCCTGGCAGGGGATGGTTTCGATGCTGTGGTCGCCCATCCACGCCAAGCTGCGTTTTTCCGACGACAACATCGTCCACAGCGACATCTTCATCGTGGCCGGCGCGGGGAAAACCTTTCACGACAGCGTGCAGGGGCTTACCTGGGAGGTGGGCGGCGGCATCAAGCTGTACCTCTCGCGTTTTGTCACCATGCGCATCGACGTGCGCGACTTCCTGTTGCCGCAGGAGGTGCTGGGGCGCGGGCGCATCACCAACAACCTCACCGTCCTGGCGGGGGTGAGCCTGTGGTTGCCGGGATGAAGGCAATGACGATGGCGACGATCTTGGCGGCGGCCCTCTGGCTGGACCCGGCGTCGCCCGCGTGGGCCGCTGATCCAGCAGCGCCACCGGCGCCCGCAGCGCCCGCAGCGCCCGCGGCGACGCCGACGGCGTCCGCCGAGACCGGCGACGCTTGCATCGATGAGACCATCAAGGCGGATCTCTTCGCCAAGCGGCGCATGCGGGGGACGCGCGACCGGCTGTTTCAGCAGACCAACCGTCACGAGTTCGTGGTGCGCGGCGGGTACTACGTGTCGGATCTACTGGATGGCACCTATGTGCTGGGCGGCGCCTACGCCTATCACATGACCGAGGACCTGGCCCTGGAGGCGTCGGGCGCCTACACGCGGCTGGCCTCGTCGGCGGGATCAGAGCTGGAGCGCGCCTTCGTGCTGCTGCAGAACAAGAGCCGCCGCGCCCTGCTGTTCGACGCCGATCTGGTCTGGGCGCCCGCCCACGGCAAGATGCGCGTGGGCGGCTCGATCATTCACTTTGATCCGTTCCTGGTGGCCGGCGGGGGCGTGGTCGATTCGGTGCTGGCCAGCGACATCGCCGGCAACGCCGGGTTCGGGCTGAAGTTCTTCGTCGGCAAGGCGGTTGCCATCCGCCTGGACGTGCGCGACCACGTCTATCGGCAGCAACTGCTGGCGCGCAAGGTCCTGGTCAACGACCTGACCACCATGGTGGGCCTCAGCCTGTTTCTGCCGTTAGGAGAGTGAGGTGACGATGCTGATGCGCCGAAAGATCTCGCTGAATTGCTCGATGGTCCGGATGGCCGCGATGGCCGGGCTGCTGGTGGCGACGCAGGCGCTGGCCCAACCAAACAAGAAGCGCCCCCCGGTGCCAGCGGCAGCGCCAGCGACGGCGGCCAGCCGCGACGAAGCGCTGCCCCCCAGCACGGACGTCGATGCTGCCGCGCCCTCAGGGACACCGGCGCCGGCGCCCGAGAAAACCCGCCCCGTGGTGAACGACATCCCGCAACCGCCCGAGCCCAGGCCGCCGGCCCAGGCGCCGAGCGGCCCGTCGGCCGCCGATCTCGACAAGCTGCGCGCCGATTACGATCGCTTGCGAGAAGAGCTGTTCCGGGCCCGGGCCCGCGCCCAGATCGTCGCCGAGGCCACCTACCCGTCGCGGCTGTCGGCGACGCTGCGCTGGAAAGGAGGCGCCGATCAGTTGATTCGCCACGCCCAGGTGCGCCTGGACGGCGGCGAGGTCTGGGACTCCGGCGACAAACCGGTCACCAGCGATTTCATCAGCGTTGCCGAGCGGGGGGTAAAGCCGGGACCGCACGCCCTGACCGTCCGCCTGGAGGTTCACCCCGGCAAGAAGACCAAGGACGCCGAGAAGCTGGGCTATGTGTCGGAACACACCTTCGCCATCGTCGTCGCCGATCACGCCAGGACGCGCGTGGAGATCACCGCCGACGAAGACGGTGACCCGCCCGAGTACGAACCCAATCTTGAAGTCGAGATCGAAACCACGAAATGACCGGACCCCTGCTTTTCCTGCTGCTGCAGACGACCGTCGCCGATCCAGTGGGCCAGTACCTGGCCGACCTGGAGAAGAGCGGCGTCCTGGCGCAAGGCGCGCAAGGAGACGCCGCCCCGTCGGTGGAGAAGATCAAACAGGCCCTGATCGCCGCCGAGACCGACCTGGTCACCGGCAATCCGCAGGTGGCCACCACCCGCCTTTATCGCATCATCGAATCGCCCGCCTGGCGGAGCCTGTCGTACGCCCCTGAGTACCAGAACGCCGAGTTCACGCTGGCGCGCGCGCTGGTGCGCTCTGGCGCCTACGGATCGGCGCGCGGTTACCTGCTGCGCATCCTGCGGCGCGGGCCCAAGCAGCCGTACTTTGTCCCGGCCTATCGGGCCATGCTGGACATCGCCCTGGAATCGCGCGACCAGGTGGGCGTCCTGGCGCTGCTGGAGGCGCTGCCGGCGGCGGGGGAATTGCCCCACGACAGCCAGAACGAGCACGCCTACCTGCGCGGCAAGGTCAGCTATGAAGGCGGCGATCTGGCCGGCGCCGATCGCGCCTTCAACTCGATCGACCGGCAGTCACGCTTCACGGCGTCGGCGCTTTATTTTCGTGGGTTGATCGCCGCCCGGGCCGGCCACTACGCGTCGGCGCGGCGAAACCTGTGCGAGATCGTCGAGCAGGCCGACAAGGATCGCTTCACCTTCTTCATCGACGGGCGTTACTACGCCATCAAGGACCTGGCCTATCTGGCCCTGGGGCGCATCGCCCACGAGCAGCAGAAGTACGACGACGCCTATTACTTCTATTTCCGCGTCCCCGAAGACTCCGATCGCCTGCCCGACGCCCTGTTCGAGGCGTCGTGGTCGATGTTTCAAAAGGGCGAGTACGAGGCGGCCGGCGCCTTCATAGATCAGTTCGATCGGCTGTTCCCCAGGTCGCCGCTGGCCCCCGACGTGCTGCTGCTGCACGCGATGATCGATCTGAAATCGTGCGCCTTCGATCGCGTGCGCACCCAGCTGGACACGCTGGTCAAGACGTACGTCCCCATCCAGGCCGAGGTGGCGGCGCTCATCAAGGATCCGGGGCGGCGGCGCGCTCTCTACCGGCGCCTGCTGTCCAGGGACCGCATCGGCCGCGAAGGTGATCGCGTCGTCGAGCTCTTGAAGATCGACAGCCGGTTCTATCGCTACTACAACGACATCGTCGCGCTGGATCGCGAGGCGGGCCTGCTGCCGGCGCAGATCGCGGTGTGGGACGAGCTGACCGCCCAGAAGACCGGCGCGGCCCGCGGCGCCGAGGCCACCGAGGCGGTGCAGCTGGTGCAACAGATCGAACAGCTGCGTCCGCTGGCCGCCGGCGATCCGGAAGCCGAGGCCGAGGTGGGCAGCCTGCTGCACGAGGCGCGGCGAGCCGCCCGGCCGATCAGCACGCAAGGCCCCTTCGCCGCCGAGACGCAGACCGCGCAGAAGCTGGGCACCGAGGTCAAGCAGCTGCGCGCCCGGCTGGTCAGCGCGGCGGCGGCCATGGCCGAGGCGGCGCTGGTCGATCTGGACGTGCGCATCCGGCGCCTCCTGCGCCAGGCGCGTCTGACCTTGATCGACGCGGTCATCGGCAAGAAGAAGAAGCTGGAGATCGAGATCGCCAACCTGCGCGACGGCCGCTATCCGCCCGACATGTTCGCCAAGCTGCAGCTGGAAGGACTGATGGGCGACGACGAGGAGTACTGGCCCTTCGAGGGTGAGTCCTGGTCCGATGAGTACACGAACTACAAATAACGCCGGCGGGCCGCCGCTGGTGGCGCTGGCGGCCACGCTGTCGTCGGCGCTGCTGCTGGCGATGGCCGGACCGCGCGTCGCCCGGGCCGACGACAAACCGCTGTCGCCTGTCATCGAACAGGCCATCATCGAAAAGGAAAAAGAGGTGGTGGTCGCCCGCCGCGAGGCCATCCGCCTGCTGGAGGCTTACCTGCGCGACAGCGCGCATTCCAGAGAGCAGGCCGAGGCGCTGTACAAGCTGGCCGAGCTGTACTGGGAGGATTCCAAGGCGGCCTACCTGGATCGCATGGGGCGCTATCAGGCGGCGGTGACCGCCTGCCACAACGATCACGGCGAGTGTCCCAAGGTGCCGCGGCGGCCGCCGACGGTGGATCTGGCCCAGGCGCAGTCGGTTTACGACTTTCTGATCCGCGAGTACCCGAAGTTTCGGAAGATCGACACGGTCATCTACCTGTACGCCTTCTCGCTGCGCGACCAGGGCAAGACCGCCGAGTCGGTGAAGTACTTCCAGCAGATCCTGGACCGCTTCCCGCGCTCGCGTTACGTGGCCGACGCCTGGATGGCCATCGGCGAGCATCGCTTTTACAACCAGCAGAACTACCGCACCTCGCTGGAGGCGTACGAACAGGTGCTGCGCTATCCAAAGTCGCAGCTGTACGACCTGGCGCTGTTCAAGACGGCCTGGTGCTACTGGAAGCTGGGCGACACCACCAGGTCGGCGCTGCGGTTCAAGGACGTGCTGGACCTGGCCAAGAAGAAGAAAGGGAGCAACGACCAGGAGCAGAAGCGCGCCGCCGAGCTGCAGGGGCAGGCCCTGGACTATCTGGTCGAGCTTTTCACCGAGGACGAATCCAAGACCGCCCAGGACGCCTTCGAGTTCCTGGCCCAGATCGGCGGCAAGGAATATTCGCAGAAGGTGCTGCGCCAGCTGGCCGACACGGTCTTTGATCAGACGCGGTACGAACGGGCCATCGAGGCCTACCGGCTGCTGATCTCCCTGAATCCCAGCAGCGTCGACGATCCCGACTATCACCGTCGCATCGTCGAGTCGTACCAGCTGCTGGGCGACGCCAAGGGGGCCGTCGCCGAGATACGCAAGCTGGCCGACGCCTACGGGACGAACAGCGCCTGGGCCAAGGCCAACCAGGATCACCCCAAGGCTGTCCAGCACGCACGCGTGGTGGGCGAGGAGCTGATCCGCACCCTGGCCAAGACCCTGCACGCCGAGGCCCAGCGCAACGAGAAGGCCAGCAAGGTGGTCGACAAGGATCGCTATGCCCGCGCCGCCGAGGCCTACCAGTTCTACCTGGCCAATTTCCCTGACGCCGCCGACGCCGTCGAGCTGCGCTATCTGCGCGCCGACATCCTTTACTTCAAGCTGCAGAAATTCGACGACGCCGGGCGCGAGTACCTGGCGGTGGGCAAGACCCAGCCGGTGGGCAAGTACCACAAGGACGCCCTGCTGCAGGCGATGACCGCCTTTGAAAAGCTGCGCAAGGCGCCCGGCCCGGGCGGCGCCGGCAAGCGCGAGATCACCGACAGCGACCGGCGCTTCGGCGAGGCGGCCGATCTGTACGCCACGCTGTTTCCCAACGACAAGGAGATCATCACCGTCATCTTCAAGAACGGTCAGTTCTTCTTCGACTACGGCGACTACGACGAAGCGGTGAAGCGGTTCGGCCTGATCGTCGAACGTTACCCGAACGATCCCAACGCGGCGGCGGCCGGCGATCGCATCCTGGAGGCGCTGAACAAGGCCAAGGACTACGACAACATCGAGAGCTGGGCCCAGCGTCTGAAGAAGACCAAGGCCTTCTCGTCGAAGGAGGAGCAGGCCCGCCTGGACAAGCTGGCGGTCAGCGCCATGATGAAATCCGGGGAGAAGTACGCGGCGCAGGGCCAGCTTGATCGCGCGGCGGCCGCCTTCCTGCGCGTCCCCCGCGAGTACCCCAGGGATCCGCAGGCGGCCAAGGCCCTGAACAACGCCGCCGCGGTCTTCGAAAAAGCGAAGAAGCCCGACGAGGCGGTGGCCGCCTATCAAGAGCTGGCCAAGAACTTTCCCCAGTCGCCCGAGGCGCCCGAGGGGCTGTTCACCGCCGCGCGCATCGAAGAGAACATCGCCATCTATGACAAGGCCGCCACGCTGTACGAGGCGCTGGCCCAGCGCTATCCGCAGAATCCGCACGCGGCGGACGCCCTGCGCAGCGCCGGGGTCCTGCGCCAGACGCTGGGCGAGCACGACAGGGCCATCAAGCACTTCGCCGAATACGCGCGGCGCTTCAAGGATCGCAGCGACGCCCGCGAGGTGGCCTTCCAGATCGGCCTGGTGCAGGCGGATCTCAAGGACTGGCGGGCGGCCGCCGCCAGCTTCGCCGATTTCGCCAAGGCCTACCCGACCGACGCGCATCACCTGGAGGCGCTGACCCGCGAGGCCGACGCCCATCTGAAGAGCGGCAACGACGCCAGGGCGAAAGAGACGGCCGGCAAGGCGCTGGCCGCATTCGGTGGCGGCGGCGGCGGCGCCCACAAGAAAAACAAACCGACCGCGGGCGGCGCCGGCGCCGTCGGCAGCGAGGAGGCGGCCTACTTCGCCGCCCAGGCCCGTTACATCCAGGGCGAGCTGGTCTATCACGATTACGAACGGCTGAAGATCGCCGGCAAGCCCAAGCAGCTGGCCAAGGTGCTGGAGGAGAAGGCGAAGCTGCTGGAGCAAGCCAAGGGCATCTACCTGGACGTCGTGACCTACCGCTCGCCGGAGTGGGCGACGGCGGGCCTGCTGCGCATCGGCCAGGGATACGAAGCCTATGCCCAGGCCATGCGCAAGGCGCCGGTGCCCAAGGATCTGTCCGCCGAAGAAAAGCAGGTTTACAGAGACGAGCTGGAGAAGGTGGTGGTGGTGATCGAGGACAAGGCGCTGGACGCGTACAAGTCCGGGTACGCCAAGGCGCTGCAGATCGGCGTTTACAACAAGCACACCCAGGCCATCCGGCAGGCGCTGTCCCGTCTGGCGGAGAACGAATACCCGAAGGAGAACGAGGCGCGGCTGTCCACCCGCGTGGGTGAACCGAAGATCGCGCTCGAGCGGATCGAGGAGGTGCGACGTGACAAGTAACGCCGCTGCCCGCGACCGGCGCGGCGCCGTTGGTCTCCTCGCGCTGGTGTCGTTCACGCTGACGACCGTCGCCTGCGGCGCCAGCCACAAGGCCGCGGCGCCCAGGTCCGCCGCCACGCCCGCCACCGCGGCGGTCGCCCTTCCCCGGGTCAGCGGCGAGGCGCAGGCAGAATTCGACGAAGGGCTGCGTGTCATGAGAACGGGGCGTCGGCACTACAAGGAGGCGCGCCCGCACTTTGTGAAGGCCACCCAGCTGGACGGACATTTCTTCGAGGCGTGGCACGACCTGGGCGTCGTCGACGCGGCCGTCGGTAACTTCGAGGGGGCGGCCGACAGCTTTCGCAAGGCGCTGGACGTGCAACCGGGTTCACGCAAGACCGTGCTGGCATACGGCGAGACGTTGCGCCGGGGGCATCAGCCCAAGAAGGCGGCCAAGGTTTACGGACAGTGGCTGGAGTCCAATGTAGGCGACGGTGAGATCCGCGCCCGCCTGGGACAGGTCCTGCGCGAGGCCGGCGACCTGGATTCCTCGCTGGAACAGGCGCGCATCCTGCTGGGCCAGGCCGAGAACAACGCTGTCAAGACGGTCATTGCCTATAACGCTCTGGGACTCACCTACTATAAAATGGGCAAGCTCGATCTCGCCGAAACAGCGCTGCGCAAGGCGCTGGAGATTGATTCCAGGAGCGCGTTCGTCTGGAACAACCTCGGCCTGGTC
>DATLVT010000632.1:0-5167 GCA_035577105.1 Polyangia bacterium | reverse complement strand
GACGGACTGGATCCGGAGTCGCGCTCTGCCTTTCTCCTGCATCACATCGAAGAGCTGGCGCTGCGTGACGTGGCATCGGCGATGAAGCTGTCCCTGGCGACCGTGAAGAGACGCCTGGTCAAGGCGCACAGCCGTCTTCGCCGCCTGGCCAAGAAAGACGGCCAGCTGCGCGGATATGTGTCCGGAGGACGCCATGGTCCTGTCTGACGATGAGTCCGGCGGCGACGACGCCCAGCGCGAATGGCAGGGGCTGGCCACGCTGGTCCGCGAGGCGACCAGGCGCGAGGCGACCGAGGAGAATGAGCCCGACCTGGTGCGCGCGCAGCGGCGGGCCCGGTTCGTGGCCGCCTGCGCGGCGCAGGCCCGCGGTGGCCGGCGACCAGCGACACCGCTGGCGCGCGCGCTGCGACGTCTCGGTCGACCGTGGCGATCGGCGCGGTGGGCGTGGGGCACGGCGACCGCATTCGTGGTCGGGGCCGCGCTGCTGGTCATCTTCGGCCGGTTGGCCGTGGCGCCGGTGCTGAGCTATCGGGTGACCGGCGCACAGGCCGACGGCGGATATCTGCAACTGACGGAGACCGCCGCTCCCGCGGACGTCTCATTTTCCGACGGAAGTCACATCCAAGCGCAGCCGGCGACGCGGATGCGCATCGCCGGCGTCGGCGCGCGCGGCGCTCACCTGGTGCTGGAGCGGGGACGTCTGGACGTGGACGTGAACCACCGTCCGCGGGCCGGGTGGACGATCGAGGCCGGTCCTTACGCGGTGGCGGTCACCGGCACCGCCTTCTCTGTCCGCTGGGAAAATGAAGAGCTGTCGGTGGTGATGGCGCGCGGGAGCGTCATGGTTCGCGGGCCGTCCGCACCGGCGGGTGTGGCGGTGCTGGGCGGGCAGCAGCTGAGGGCGCGGCCCCGCGATCATCTCCTGTCGGTGGTCGATCGAACCGCCGTCCCGCCGGTGGTCAAGACTCCCACGACGGCTTCGCCTTCGGTCGAGGCCGACATCGATGGTCCAGCCCCTGCTTCAGCGGAGCCGGAGGGACCAGCCTCGCGTTCGCCACGCGGGGGTGACGGTCGCGCGTGGCCGCGGCGAATCGCCGCGGGCGAGTACGCGCTGGTCCTGCGCGAGGCGGAGGACCGCGGTCTCAACGCCGTCCTGGCCGGCGTTTCAGTGACCGACCTGGCGGCGCTGGCGGATGCTGCTCGCTATCTGCATCGAAGCGACGTCGCGCGCCGGGCCCTGCTGGTGGAGCGATCGCGATTTCCGCGCTCGCAAGAGGCGCGGGCGGCCGCCTTCTTGCTGGCCAGAATCATCGAGGAGGATGGCGACCCGACCGCGGCGGTCGACGGTTATGGCCGCTATCTGAACGAATCACCACGCGGTCCGTTCGCCCAGGAGGCCCTGGGGCGCCAGGTGGCCTTGCTGTGGAAGCGCGGCGAACGGGCGACGGCGCTGCCCCTGGCGCGAACGTACCTGCGCCGATTCCCGCGCGGCCCGTACGCGCCCATCGCGCGCGATATCGCCGACGGACCGTGACCGTGGTTGGCCGCAGTTTCGGGCAAATATTCGCCTTCTGGCTGCTTTCGTTTCACGCCGCCCGCGCCGAACCGTTGCGGGTGCGGCTGTTTCGCGGCAACGACGCCGACGCGATCGTTCGCCAGGCCGCCACCCGCCTGGAAGCCGAGCTGCAAGCCGCCGGATTCGTCGTCGACTGGGAGAACACGGCGGCCGCCACCGATCCGCGGCGCGCGCTGGAGACCGGGGGCGCTCCCTCGTTCGCGTCGATCGTCATCCTGCGCAGCGGTTCGGAGGCGGTCGCCGACGTCTGGGTGGTGGACCATCTCAGCAACAAGACCCTGGTCCGTCGCGTGGATGCCGGACCGGTCTCGGGAACGGAGCGGACGCGGACCCTGGCTATTCGTGCCGTCGAGCTTCTGCGGGCCAGCCTGCTGGAGTTGCGCCAGCCGGCTGAAGAACCGGGGCAGACCGCGCCCGATAAACCCACGCCTGCCGACGTCGCGCACTGGATGGCGCCGGCGCTGAACTCCCGGCCGCCTCTGGCGGGCTGGAGCATCGCGCTTGGCGCCGTCACCACGTCGACCACCGGCGTTGGACCCACCATCGGTCCTTCTGCCTGGCTGTCGCGCGCCGTCGCCACGGGCTGGATGGTCGGTGCGCGCTGGGTCGGACCGACGTATGGCCCAACCCTGCGCGGCGCGGGCGCGGTCGACAGCGAAGCCACCGGCCAGGCGGCGACGCCCTTGCAAACGCACGACGTGCGGGGCCTCTCGGCGGCGCTGCATGCGTCACCGGGGCTGCACCTCAAGCTGGCAGAGCGGGTGGGATTGATCGTCGAAACCGGCGCTCTTTTGTTGGTGCCGGCGCGGCCGGTGCGCATCGTCGGCCAAGACGTCGGCAACGCGTCATCCTGGTCGTGGGTATCGTCACTGGGCCTGGTCACGTCGTTCGATTGAGAGTGTGATGAGCCTCCGCGCCGGCGGCCAGCGTCTTACACGGTTCAACAGGGTGGTGACGATGCTCAGCAGCCGCGGCCTGATTCTTCTCTCCGTGACCCTCCTCCTATCTTGCGCCGGCAAGTCCCTGGATGCCGTGACCGGCGGCGACAGTGGCACGGACAACGGCGGCAGCGGAGGAGCCGGCACGGGTGGGGCGGCTACCGGCGGGGCCGGCACGGGAGGAGCCGGCACGGGTGGGGCGGGTACCGGCGGCGCGACGACGGACGGCGGCGGCACGGGCGGCGCGGCGATGGACGGCCCGGCGGATATGTCAGGCGAAACAGCGGGCGAAACGGGCGGTGGCGATATCTGCGCGGCTTACGTCAGTGAAAGCAAAATGCTCGCCGGCATTTCGGCATCCGACTTCTGCGCGAAGGTCGCGACCGTGTGCATGTTCGGCGCAGACAATCAGCACTACACCAGCATGAACGATTGCCTGATGAAATACGGCGGAACCAGCGCGGCGGGTCGGACTTGCCGGGCCGGCTATCTGTGTAACAAGACGAGGACTGGAAACCCTTTTGACTGTCCTTTCGCTGCGGGCGGCGGACCCTGCGGTCTCTTGTAGGCAGGCGCGGAGAGCTGGAATCCCAGGTACCTCGTTCGATTGAAAATTTGGTGAGCCTCCGCGCGAACGGCCGGCGTCTTACAACTGGGTGGTGACCATGTTCAGCGTCCGAGGCCTGATTCTTCTCTCGGTGACAATCGTGCTTTCTTGCGCCGGCAAATCCCTGGATGCGGTGACCGGCGGCGACAGTGGCGCTGACAGCGGCGGCGCCGGCACGGGCGGTTCGGGTAGCGGCGGGGCCGGCACGGGAGGCGCCGGCACGGGTGGCGCCGGCACGGGTGGCGCGGGTTCGGGCGGCGCGGGTACCGGCGTCGCGCCGGCGGACGGCGGCGGCCCCGGCGGCGCGGCGACGGACGGACCGGTGGATATTTCCGGCGAGACGGCGGGCGAAACGGGCGGTGGGGACTTCTGCGCGCCTTACGTCTTTCAGAGCGACACGCTGCCCGGCGTCTCGGCATCCGACTTCTGCGCGAAGGTCGCGACCATCTGCATGTTCGGCGCTGACAACAAGCACTACGCCAGCATGAGCGATTGTCTGATGAAGTACGGTGGGGCCAGCCCCATGGATCAGGCTTGCCGCGCCGGCTACTTGTGTAACAGGACAAAGACGACATTTGTTAACGGTTTCGACTGCATCTTCGCAGCGGGCAGCGCACCGTGCGGTGCCATGTAGGGATGCCCGCAGGGTCTCGTCGCCGGGTTGGGTCACCTCGTTCGATTGAAGTTTTGTGAGCCTCCGCTCGCCCGGCCGGCGTCCTGTTCTGTACGTTCGAAACCAAAGCCCGGCGGAGGGCGACACCATGCTCGACCAGCGTCCATCATTTGTCTGTTCGCTCTTGATCGTCGGACTCGGCTGCACCGGAGCGATTGACGACGGCAGTGGACCGACCGGTGCGCCGGGCAGCGGAAACCCGTCGGGCGGCTCCGGCAATCCCGGTGGCGGTGGCGTGATGATGCCCGGCAGCGTCGCGCGCGAGCCCGGACGCGTGACGTTGCGCCGGCTCAATCAGACCGAATACGACAACACCGTCCGCGATCTGCTGGGGACCAGCTCGCACCCCGCGGCGACTTTCCTGGGTGACAGCGTGGCCAACGGTTTTGACAACAACGGCGATCTGCTGACGCTGTCACCGGTGCGGGTCGATCAGTACCAGCAAGCGGCGGCCAGCCTGGCCACCGAGGCGCTGACGGCGCCGCTGCGGACGCGGAACCTGTCGTGCGATCCCGCCACCGGCGACACCTGCGTGCGCACGTTCCTGACGACCCTGGGCGAGCGCGCCTACCGGCGCCCGCTCACCGACGACGAGATCACGCGCTACCTCACCCTGGCCGGCAAGGTCCGCACCGCGGGCGGTTCGCCCGACGAGGTCATCAATGCGGTGCTGCAGGCGCTGCTGGTCTCGCCGAACTTCCTTTTCAAGCCGGAGTTCGACCCCGACCCGACCTCGCTGGCGCCGCACGTGCTGGCACCCTCCGAGCTGGCCTCGCGCCTCTCGTATCTGGTTTATGCCAGCATGCCCGACGACGCGCTCTTTGCCGCCGCCAAGACGGGCAAGCTGACGACCGCCAAGGATCTCCAGGCCCAGCTGCAGCGCATGCTGGCCGATCCGAAATCCCGGCTGTCTCAGGGCTATGCCGAGCAATGGCTGGGCGTGCGGACGGTCGACGCCGCGCAACCGGACAAGGCGCTGTTCCCGGCGTTCAGCGCGGCCCTGGGCACGTCGATGAAGCGCGAGCTGGATCTGTTCTTCGACGAGGTCGTCCGCCAGAACCTGACGGTCGATCAACTGCTGACCGCCAACTTCACCTACCTGGACGACAGCCTGGCCAGGCACTATGGCGTGCCGGCGGTGGGAAACGCGACCGACCTGACGCGGGTGACGCTCAGTTCGTCGCAGCGGGGAGGCCTGTGGGGCATGGGCGCGTTGCTGGTGGCCACCTCACGCGGTAACCGCACCTCGCCGGTGTCGCGCGGCCGTTTCACGCTGGACGCCATGATGTGCGCGGCGCCGCCGCCACCGCCGGGCAATTTCATGCCGCCGCCCGAGACCACCATCACCGCCACCGACGCCCGCACCTTCCTGG
>DATLVT010000631.1:0-8334 GCA_035577105.1 Polyangia bacterium | reverse complement strand
TCCGGGGCGGGCGCTGCAAGCGGCGGCTCGCGTCGGCCTGGGCGCCGTGGCCTTCGTTTCGGCGTCCGTCACCGACGAGGGCGCCGTGCGGGGCCCCGGCAAGGAAGCCATCAGCTGTCACCTGTCGGCGCGCCTCCTGTCCGCGCCGGGCGGCCAGGTCATCGCCGAGCAGAACGCGCTTCCCCGCATCTTCGCCGAGCACCCGGCCGCCGGTCGCGCCGACTGCGTGGCCCGCGCCGCCACCGAGATCGCCCAGCGTCTGCTGCCGCAGGCCGCCGCCTCCGCGTCGGCGGGCGTTGATCTGCGCGCCCTCACCGTCGACGCCGCCGTCACCGAACCGGCCGCTGTTCCCGCGCTTTTGAAGGCCCTGCGCGGCCTTGGCACCGTATCAGCGGCCGAGCTGCGCCGGTTGTCTGCCGGCCACGCCGAGATCCGCGTGCAAACTCGCCTCGCTGGCCCCGCCCTGGCCGCCGCCCTCTCCCGGGAGAGCGCCACCAGCCTGGACCTCACCGGCGTCGAGGCCGGCTCCGACGCCATTCGCTTGCAAGCCCGCCTGCGTCCGGGGAACCCGGCACCATCGCCCGCGCCGTCCGGCGTCGGCGCTCCCCCCGGATCAGCGACGACGCAATGAAAATTGTCGGCGCTCTTCTCCTGGCTTTTCTGCTGGCTGCCGCCGGTTGCGCTCACTCCCTGGCCGCGTCCGGCGTCGCCTTCCGCGTGGAGAGCAATGTCCCCGACGCCAGCGTCTGGATCGACGACGTTTTGGTCGGCCAGGTCTCCCAGTGGCAGCGCGACGGACGCTTCGTTCGCCCCGGGTTTCACCGCGTCGAGATCCGCCACCCCAGTTACTTCTCCGTCTTTCAGGAGATCGACTTCCCGCCCGGCGCCCGCACCACGGTGCAGGCGCACCTGCAGCCGCTGATTCAATAGCCGTCTTCGCGCGCTCGTCTAGATCGTTTCGCAGAACTCGATCTGACGCGGAACCTTGTACGGCGCCAGGTTGCGCGCGCAGTGGTCAATGATGTCCTCGGCCTTGCAGACGCCGGCGCGGACGACCTTGGCCACCACCATGGGACCGCCCATGTCGTCGGTGATGACCCGCGCCTGGGCTGCCTTGACCTTCGGGAACGCCTCCAGGCAGCCCTCCACTTCACCCAGGGCCAGCCGCTTGCCGTCGACCTTGACCAGGTCATCCTCGCGCCCGGTGATGGTCAGCTTGCCGCCGCGATCGATCTGACCGACGTCGCCGGTGCGAAACCATTTCTCGCGATCGACCTCGCCGATGGGGATGCCGTCCTCGCGCTTGGGCAGGTGCATCTTGGGCACCGACAGCATCGACAGGGCCTTCGATCGCACCCACACCGGTCCGGTCTCACCGGGCGCGACCTTTTCGCCGCTGGGCGTGGCCACCCGCAGCTCGACGCCGGCGAACGGTTTGCCGACGGTCTCCGGATCCTTGCCGGCGCGATCGATGGCCAGCGGCCCCCCTTGCGTGCTGTGGTAGCAGGACAAAAGGCGGATGCCGAAACGCTGAGAAAAATTCTCGGCGATGATCCCCGGCATGCGCGAGCCCGAGCTGAGATAGCGCGCGCCGGCGATCTTCAGCGGCTTGACCGTGGGGACCCGCACCAGCGATCCAAACAGTCCCGGGTTACCGGGAAAGATGTCCACGCTCTGTTCTCTCAAGAGCTTGGTGATCCGCTTGGGAGAGATCTCGTCTTCAAGAAACAGCGTCGAACCGTGCGCCAGCGTGGTGATCAGGCCGAAATCAAAACCGTAGCTGTGGTGCAAGGGCACCGTGCACAGCACGCGATCCGACTTCTTGACGTCCAGGGTTTCGCCCATCGCCGCTGCCGCGGCCGTCAGATTGGTGGTGGTTCGCACCACGCCCTTGGGGTCGCCCCCCACGCTGGCCGTGAACTGCACGACCGCGGCCTCGCTGTCGACCATGGTGGCCAGGGGCGTGCGCTTGTACAGGCTGCAGGTGAGCAGGGTGCCCTGCAGGCGGCGCCGGTTCTCGGGGACGAACTTTGACGGCGGGCTGGGACGGGCGATGGTCGGCGTTCGCGCGGTGACCGGGTTGGCGTAAAACGGCGGCCCGGCCGGGACCTGGCCGACCTCGCCGCCGCGCGGGCGCGTGATCAGCGCGCGCAGCGGCGCCGCCTCCAGCATCATCTCCAGCTCGCGGTTTCCCAGCGTCGGGTCCAGCGGGACAACGACGGCGTCGATCTTCGACAGCGCCAGCGCCAGGATGACGAAGTCCGGAACATTTCCCAGCATCAGTCCGACCCACGAACCGGACGCGATGCCCATCGCGTGCAGTTCCTGGGCGCGGCGGTCCACGCGGTGAAGCAGTCCGCGCCACGATAGGTACGTGTCACGGTAGACGAGCGCTTTGCCGCTCCCGTGATCGCTCGATACCCTCGAGAGCCATTCGTACAGCTGCATTCTTCCCGTGCCAAGCCCGCGTGGGCGGGCCTAGTTTATACGGGCCGCCTCAATCGTCACAACAATAACGGTTTTTAGCGTCAGCGCGCTGCTAGCATGCGCGTGGCGGCCCGATCGCCCTTTTCCGCCAGATAGGTCGTGACAATGCGACGAGCCACGTAGGTCGCCTTGATCCGCCAGTTCGGGTTGTTTCCCAGAGCCACGGCGAAGGCGATGGTGGGGTGGTCGGCCGGCGCATAACCGACGAACCAGCTATAGCCGACGTAGCCCTTGTCCGTCTCGGCGGACAGCGTTCCCGTCTTGCCCGCCACTTCGATGGGGAGGTATCGGTGGCCGCGCTTGTCGCGGAACGTCCCCTTGGCGGTGCCAATCCGGGTGGTCAGCTCCATCATGCGTCCGACCTCCCGCGCGGTGGCCACGTCGACGACGCTGTGGGGTCGCGCCATGGACGCGGGCAGCAAGCGCCCTTCAGCGTCATACGCGCGGTCAACCAGAGTCGGCGCCGGCATGATCCCGCGGTTGGCGATGGCAGCCGCCAGCAGCGCGCCGTGCATCGGCGACAGCGTCGAATGCCAGAAGCCGGCGGCCGTCCGCGCGAACTCGAGACCGTCGGTGGGGACGTCAAGATGCGACGGCTCCAGCGGCATATCAAAGGGGATCGCGCTCTCGAAGCCAAAGGCGTGGCCGACCCGTTCCAGCTTGTCGGCGGTCAGGTGGCGCGTGGCCAGCTTGGCCAGGATGGCGTTCTGCGATTTTCCCAGGCCGTACCCCAAGGTGTCGCAGCGGCGGTCGATCCTGGGGATGTCGATCAGGTTGTCGGGCAGGATCGCCGACACACCGCCGTGATAGCAGGTCAGGCTGTGACTGGACAGGCCGCCTTCCGAGACCAGCGCCGCCGCCGAGACGACCTTGAACACCGACGCCGCCGGGGCCCACGGCCGCAACGCCAGCTCCGCGGCCCCCAGGGTGGGATCGACCGCCGACCGGCCCACCATGGCCAGCACGCGACCGTCGTGAACCGAGAGAACCACCACACCGGCGTAGGGGATCTGAAAGGTGCGCAGGACGTCTTCCGTCGATTCCTGCAGCGCGGGGTCCAGTGTCAGCTCCGCGTGCCCGCCCCCCGTGGAGGCCACCACGTAAGTCCCGCCCTGGCGCATCAGCGTGTCCAGCCTCAATGCCGCATCGCGATGGACGGGGTCGGCTGCGGACGGCAGTGAAACGACGGCCGTGCAGAGAGCCGCAACGTACGCAGGAACCAGTGAAAATCGAGGCATGACGACAAAGTCATACATGTAGGTGAATGTGTCAAATTTGCTACTCCTTTACGCGATCCATCGAATGGCCTACGCTGCCTAGGCTAGCCCTTGGCCCGCCATCCACGAGATCCGAACGACACGTCCGAGTCCGACCATGTCCGGGCGAAGACGGTCGTGACGAGCATCAGCCGCATCTCAGAACGGCCTTCCGCAAAGGAGGCCTGTCTGGTGGTCATCTATGGCTCGGAGCTCGGCAAGAAGTACAACCTCAATGCCGCTTCGCTGGTGATCGGGCGGTCATCAAAGTGCGACATCCAGATTGATCAGGAGTCCATCTCCCGCAATCACTCGAAGATCCTCAACACCGGCAAGTCGATCCTGGTGCGCGACCTGGGTTCGACCAACGGGACCTATGTCAATGACGAGCCGATCGACGAATACGTCCTGCGCGACGGTGATCTCATCAAGATCGGCCGGACGATTTTCAAGTTCCTGACCGGCGGCAACATCGAGAACGCCTACCACGAAGAGATCTACCGCCTGACGACGATCGACGGGCTGACCCAGATCTTCAACAAGCGCTACTTCCTGGAGAACCTGGAGCGGGAGATTGCCCGGTCGCAGCGCTATCGCCGGTCGCTGTCGCTGGTGATGTTCGACATCGACCACTTCAAGAAGATCAACGACAGCTATGGCCACCTGGCCGGCGACTATGTGCTGAAGCTGCTGGCGTCGACCGTGAAGGGCAAGATTCGCCGCGAGGATCTCTTCGCCCGGTACGGCGGCGAAGAATTCGCCATCGTGCTGCCGGAGATCGACGGCTCGAACAGCAAGCCCTTCGCCGAAAAGATCCGCCAGATCGTCGAGAAGCAAGAGTTCCGCTTCGAGAACACCCGCATCCGCGTCACCATCTCCATGGGCGTCTCCACCATCGACGACGAGATCACCGACGCCGCCTCACTGATCAAGCGCGCCGACGAACGCCTCTACGAAGCCAAATCCGCCGGCCGCAACAAAGTTTTTGCTTAGCCCGCTCGCTTCGGTCGCTGCGTGGAAGGGGCCTGCTGACCCCTCCCGACGCGGTCACTGGATGCTCGGTTCCAGGACGGCGTCGTCGTCCAGCTTGTCGCGATGGGCGGGGGCGCCCGGGGCGCGACGGCGCGCTGACTTGCCGCCGGGGCTGGTCGGCGCGAGCGCCCGCAAGGTGCCGGGCGTCTCGGGCTTGGCCGGTTTTGGCGTCGGTTGCAGCGTCGCGAACAGCGGCGACGGAAGATTGGGGACGATGTACATCACCTTGTTCTCGAAGCCGGGCTTCTTGAACACGAACTCGACGGCGGAGTCACTGTAGGGGACCTCGATGGAAAGGGGGGTGGTGCCCAGCTCCTGACCCGTGTCGGTCCGGTAGACCGTGGCGCGATCGGGATCGGAGTTGAAATTCACCCGCACGGCCGTGGGCACGCGCGGCGCCTCGGCCACCGGCGGTGCCGCCTGGTGGCGGGTCTCGCGCCGCCCGGTCAGCGCGAACAGGGAGAGTCCGGTGAGTCCGGCCAGCGCCACGAACAGCAGCGCCTTGCGACTGGTCCGTCTGGGCGTCAGCTCTTCGATGATCTCGCCCACCCCTTGTCGGTAGGTCGAGGGGCTGGTCACCGGATCGTCGGCCCCGCCCGTTCCCATTCGCAGCCCTGAACCGAATCCAACCTTGGCGGCCAGGTTGATGTCCGACCGCTTCATGGGCGCCGCCGCGCGCGCCGCGCCGCTGAGATCGTCGGGGATTCCGACCAGGGGCGCCGACGGGGCGTAGGCGTCGGGGTCGCGCAGCGCCTCGCGAAAGTCGGCCATGGTCTGGAACCGCTCCTCGCGATCCTTGGCCAGGGCGCGAAACAGGATCAAATCCAGCGCGGGCGACAAGTTGGGCACGATGCTACGCACGGAAGGCGGCGGCATGGTGATGTGCTTGACGATGATCTCGCCATAGCCTTCGCCGCCGAACGGCACCTTGCCGGTCAGCATCTCGAACAGGATCACGCCCAGTGAATAAATATCCGCCCGGTGATCGATGGTCGCCTTGCCCTCGCATTGCTCCGGCGACATGTAATAGGGCGTCCCCATGACCGATCCGGTGCGCGTCTTGTGGGTGACCTTCTCCTCGACCTGGGTCAGCTTGGCCAAACCAAAGTCCAGGACTTTGACGAAGTCCTTCTGGGCGCCGCGCGAGATGAGATAGATGTTCTCGGGCTTGAGATCGCGGTGAATGATCCCGTGTTCGTGGGACGAGCCGAGCGCGTCGGCCACCTGCGTGGCGATGTTGACGGCGCTGGGGACGGTCAGTCGCTCCTCGCGCTTGAGCCGCTCGGACATCGACTCGCCCTGCAGGTACTCCATGACGAAGTAGAATTCTCCGTCGGTGGTGTTGCCGAAGTCGCTGATGTCGACGATGTGCTCGTGGCCAATCTGATTGACGGACTTGGCCTCCGTGACGAAGCGCGACACGACCTCGGCGTTGCGGGCCAGCTCGGGATGGATGGCCTTCATGGCCACTTTCTTCCCGATCACCGGGTGCTCCGCAAGATAGACCACACCCATCCCGCCTTCCCCAAGTTTGGCGGTGATCTTGTAATTGCCTATGGTTTGGCCGACATCAATCATGAACGCAGGGGGAGGGCGCGGGTGCGGTGGCGACGCAAGAACGCAAGCGAAGATAATGCCAATGAAGTCGCTCGGAAAGTAATGCGATTTCGCGACGCCAATCGCCGGAGCGGACGGTCAAGCTAAGAACGGCACGAGACCCTCCTGGAGCAATCCCAGAAGACATCGGAGGCCATGTCATATACGACCACACACTAAGTCCTGAGGCTACCCGAAAATGATGGAGCGCCGCTGCGCCAGCAAGTCGGCGATCATCGTGTCAATTGCGGAGCGCACCTCTTCAGCCTTGCGCGCCGTCCCATCCGGATCGTCGACGACGGGCGGTGGCGGCGCGATGGGCGCGCCGATGCGGATGGTCCATTTGGTGGGCACCGGCAGCAACCCGAGCGGGCCCAGCCAGGGGAACGTCGGCGTGATGGGGATGTATGGTATGCCCAGCGGTCCGGCCAATGCGGTTATTTTTCCCATCACCGGATGAATCTCCTCGGCGCCCACAATGGCCACGGGAATCATCGGCACCTGGGTTTGCCGCGATAAGCGCGCAAAACCGCCGCGGCCAAACCGAGCCAGTCGATAACGCTCGCGATAGAGCTTGCCGACGCCCTTGAGCCCTTCAGGAAAGACACCGACCAGGTTTCCGGCGGCCAGCAATGGCTGGGCGGTCTCCTGCGACGCGCGAACGCCGCCGATCTTGGCCACCACGTTGGCCATCCATCCGGAGTGAAAGGCAAAGTTCGCCACCAGGGCGCGCAGCCTTCGATGGTGAGGGTGCTCGCGGTAGATTCCGTAAATCAGCATGGCCCCGTCATAGGGCAGCCCACCGGAATGATTCGCCACCAGCAGGGCCGGTCCCTCAGCGGGAACGTTCTCGATGCCGATCATTCGCACCCGGAAGTACTTGGCGTAGAGAAACTCCAGCAGCGGGGCCGTCCGTTCGATGAACGTTTCGTCATGGCCACCGTCGGCAAGCTGTTGCGGCTTGACGGCGTCCGGACCGTACGCAGAGCGCATCGCCTCGACGACGGCGGCCAGCGCAGAGCGAATCGTCGGCGGGGTGGACATCAGCGAGACATTTCCCCGAGCACGGTTTGAAAATCGGGCGGCGGCTCGGCGCGAAAATCGAGGCGCTCTTCCGTCACCGGGTGGGCGAAGCCCAGCGTCGCCGCGTGCAGCATCAGTCGGGGCGACGGGAGCGGCCTGATGCCGGCTGACAGGAGATCACGGATGTAGACGGTCTCGCCCACCAGCGGATGGCCGGCTTCGGCCAGGTGGATGCGAATCTGGTGCGTGCGCCCGGTCTCGAGGCGCACCCGGCACAAGGTCGCGCCGCGCAGGGCGCGCACGGCGGTGACGTGGGTGACGGCGCGCTGACCACGCCCGTCGCGCGCGTGGACGGAGCTCGGGCTTTTCGCGAGCGACCCGCGCAGGCCATCGCCGCGATCGGCGATCAGCACCGACTCGAAACGGCGGCTCTCCACCGTGCCCTGGGCGACGGCCAGGTACTCGCGCTCGGCGAGGTGACGCTGGAAGACCTCGTGCAGGCGGCGCTCGGCCAGCTTGGTGCGCGCAAAACAGAGCAGCCCCGAGGTGTCTTTGTCCAGGCGATGGACGATGTAAAGCGGCGTGGCCGTCGCCTTGCGCCCGGCCTGCCGCCAGGCCTGTCGGATGAGATCCATCGCCGTCCCGGTCTCCTTGCGGTCGTAAGGAACGCTGGAGATCCCGGCCGGTTTCTCGATCACAAGCAGGTGCGGATCCTCGAACACGATGGAGAAGTCGGGAATGGTCACCCGCGGGCGCGGCGCCGCCATGCGGATCTCGACCCGCTGTCCGTCGCTGATCCGTCGGGCCGAATCCAGCGCCCGCTCGCCGTCGACGAGGACCTTGCCGCTCTCGCACAGCCGCCGAACGTCGGCCCAGCTGCGTCCGGGGAGTCGACGCCGCAGGGCCGCGGCCAGCGTGGCGTTTTGATCAGCCGGTTCCA
>DATLVT010000630.1:0-11328 GCA_035577105.1 Polyangia bacterium | reverse complement strand
TCGCGGCGCACGCGCCCGTCGCCCAGGTCGCGCTCGGCCTCCTTGCGGTCCAGCACCGAGAACGGCCCCAGGTCCAGCGTGTTCGGCAGGTTCACCGGAACGCCGCGCCGGCTGATGGCGGTGATGGCCAGCGTGATGGCGTCGCCGACGTGGGCCTCGCTCTTGTCGACGCGCGCCGTGACCGTGGGCGCGTCGGGATCAGCGGCGGCCGGCTCCGGCGCGCCGGCACCCGCGCCCGCGTCTGGCGCTGCCGCGACAGCCGACGACAACAACGCCGCCCCCGCCAGCATCGCCGCGAAGACCGTCACCCGTCCCGCCGCCCGCATCAGTGGCGCAACCTCCGGGCCCGCGCCTCGAAGAACGTGGTCAGCGCCGGCAGGTACGGACGATCGGTGCGCACGCTGATGGCGTCCATCGACAGCTTGCGAAACAGCGCCTGCCGCGCCATCGTCGTCGCGCGCGCCTCGGCGGCAAAGGCCCGGCTCTCCGGGCCGCTGCTGTCAAAGACCACCACCTCGCCGGTCTCCGGATCCTGCAACTCCAGCAGGCCCACCGACGGCAGGGCCTCCTCCAGCGGATCGGTCACCGACACCGGCACCAGGTCGTGGCGCCCGGCGGTGATGCGCAGGGCCCGCTCGTACGCGCCCGGCGCCGCCAGAAAATCGGAGATCAGGAACGCCACCGCCTTTCGCCGGGCGATGCGCCCCAGGAACTGCAGCCCGGCGGCGATGTCGGTGCGCGCGCTGCGCGGCTGAAAGGACAGGATCTCGCTGATCACGCGCAGCACGTGCTTCTTGCCCTTCTTCGGCGGCACGAACTTTTCCACCTGGTCGGTGAAGATGATCAGCCCCACCCGGTCGTTGTTGCGAATGGCCGAGAACGCCAGCACCGCCGCGATCTCCGCCGCCAGCTCGCGTTTTTCCTGAACGCGCGAACCGAACTTGCCCGAGGCCGACATGTCCACCAGCAGCAGCACGGTCATCTCGCGCTCTTCGGCGAACAGCTTGACGTAGGTCTCGCTCATCCGCGCCGAGACGTTCCAGTCGATCTGGCGGATGTCGTCGCCGGGGATGTACTGGCGCACCTCCGAGAAGGCGATGCCCCGCCCCTTGAACACCGAATGGTACTGGCCCGCCATGCGATCGCGGACCAGACGTTCGGTCACGATCTCGATCTTGCGGATTTTTTTCAGCAGGTCGCGCGTCAGCATGATCAGCCCATCGAGCAGCAGCGGGACATCCCGTTGGCGGAGCCTAGGGAACCTCGACGTGCTCGAACAGCTTGCGCACCACCGTCTCGGAGGTGATCTCCTCCGCCTCCGCCTCGTACGTCAGGATGACCCGATGGCGGAGCACGTCGACGCCGACCGCCTTGATGTCCTCGGGGGTGACGTAACCGCGGTGGCGCAGGAAGGCGTGGGCGCGCGCCGCCAGGTTCAGATAGATGGACGCGCGCGGGCTGGCCCCGTACTGGATGAAATCGGCCAGCGACCCCAGCCCGTGGGCCTTGGGCTCGCGCGTGGCGTGCACGATGCTGACGATGTAATCGCGGATCTTCTCGTCGATATAGACCTGGCCCACCACCGATCGGGCCTCGGCGATCTCGGCCGGCGTGGCCACCGGCTGGGCGCGCACCTCCATGCCCGACGTCATGCGATCCATGATCTCCCGCTCGTCCTCGCGCGAGGGATAGCCGACCTTGATCATCAACATGAACCGGTCCAGCTGCGCCTCCGGCAGGGCGTACGTCCCCTCCTGTTCGATGGGGTTCTGCGTGGCCATGACCAGGAACGGATCGGGCAGGCGGTGGGTGGCGTCGCCGATGGTGACCTGTCGTTCCTGCATGGCCTCCAGCAGGGCGGACTGCACCTTGGCCGGAGCGCGGTTGATCTCGTCGGCCAGCACCAGGTTGGCAAAGATGGGCCCCTTCTTGGAGATGAACTCGCCCTTGGCCTGGTTGTAGATGACCGTGCCGACGATGTCGGCGGGCAACAGGTCAGGCGTGAACTGGATGCGGCGGAACTGCATGTGCAACGCATCCGACAGCGTCTTGACCGTCAGCGTCTTGGCCAGGCCCGGCACCCCCTCCAGCAGCACGTGCCCCCCGGTCAAAAGCCCGATCAGGATCCGTTCGATCATCGTCTTCTGGCCGACGATGACCTTGGAAACCTCGGCGTTCAGTTTTTCGACGAAAGCGGACTGCTTGTGAACCAGTTCATTGATGACCCGGACGTCCATGGAATGAAATCTCCGTCAGTCTTCGTTAACGCAAGGCCGCCTGGCGGCGACGCGCAGCTTACAACCCGGAGCGGCCCGTGGATATTCCATGGGGTGGCCCCCAACCGTGGTCGCTTCCCCCCGGGGCCTCATTGTGATAGCTAAACCCGCCATGAGTCGCGAAACGGACGCCAAGAGTGCACGCCTTTTCGACCGGCGGACGGTGGAAAGAAATATCAAGAAGGGGCTCATTACCCGCAAGGACTATGAGAAGCACCTCAAGACCCTGGCCGACGTCGGCGAAAAGGGGACGCACGGGGGCGAAGACCCCTCCGAAGCGGCCGAGGACAGCGCGCCCGAGACCCCCGCCGGCGAGCCTTCCGGAACCAACTCCCACAACTGAGCGCTGGCGCTCGCGCCGCTCGCCAAGCAGACGGGCGGCGCTGATGACGACCGCTCCACCTGCCGCCGCCATCGGTGGTGGCCCCTGACCAACGCCCTCTCAATCGCTGAGGGGTTCCTGGCCAATCAGCGAAGACGATTCGCTCGTCTCAGGCTGTCGCTGGCGGCGCGACATTCCGATCGCGATCGCGGCGAGCGCCGGTCGTGTCGTGCCCGGCGGGGCGGCCTTTTACAGAACGGTCCCTGGCGTGCATATGCCGCGTACCCGCAAGGAACGCGGTGGTCTTCGTTATTCCAGCCGGGTCCGTTCGACAAGTGCATGCCGGACGCCCCCGCACAAGAACAGGTCTGCCGAATTAGTCCCCAGGGTTACTAAAAGGAGAGCCGATGAGATTGAGAAGCGAAATTGGAATATCTGCCCGAGCGCTGGTCGCGCTGTCTTTGCTCGTCGCCGCGACGGGCGGTTGCGGCGGCTCGAGCGCCGCGCCCTCGTCGACGCTGGTCTCGATAGCCGTGACGCCGGCCACTGCGTCGCTGGCCCTGGGCGCCACGCAACAGTTCGCCGCCCTCGGACACTACAGCAACGGCACGACAAAGGATCTCACGGCGACCGCGGCCTGGACGTCCTCGACCGCCGCGACCGCGACGATCTCCGCCGCCGGCCTGGCGACCAGCGTCGCCGCCGGAACCACGACGATCTCCGCCAAGAGCGGCACCGTGACCGGGACGGCCACCCTCACGGTGACGGACACCAAGCCAGCGATGCTGGTCTCCATCGCGGTCACGCCGGGGAACTCGTCGATCGGAACGGGCACCACGTTGCAATTTTTCGCGACCGGGACCTATGACGACGGCTCGACGAAGGATCTCTCGGGCACCGCGACCTGGACCTCCAGCACCAGCGCCACGGCGACGATCTCGGCGACAGGCCTGGCCACCGCCGTCGCCAAGGGCACGACCACAATCTCGGCGGCCAGCGGCGGCGCCAGCGGCTCGACGATGCTGACGGTGACGGCGCCGGCCCAGCTGGCCTCCATCGCGGTCACGCCCTCGAACCCGTCGGTCGCCGTCGGAACGACGGTCCAGCTGACGGCGACCGGCACCTACGACGACGGCACGACCAAGGACCTGTCGTCCACGGCGCTCTGGTCCTCGATGACGGCGGCGACCGCGACCGTCTCCGCGACCGGGCTTGCCACCGGCGTGGCCGGCGGCACGACGATGATCACCGCCACCAGCGGGACCATCAGCGCCTCGACGACCCTCACGGTGACGGCGGCGGCGCTGGTCTCCATCGCCGTCACCCCCGACATGCCGACCATCGCGACGGGAACCAAGCAGATGTTCACGGCCACCGGCACCTTCAAAGATCCGACGACGAACGCCACGACGACGCAAGATCTGACGACGATGGTGACCTGGTCATCCGGCACGCCGGCGACGGCGACCATCGCCGCGGGCGGACTGGCGTCAGCCGTCGCGGTGGGCACGACGGTCATCAAGGCGACCAGCGGCACGATCGTGGGCATGTCCACGCTGACGGTGAAGATGGCCGACCTTCAGTCGATCGCCGTCACCACGACGACGCCCTCCATCGCCAAGGGCACGTCCGCCACGTTCGTCGCCACGGGCACCTTCGCCGACAAGACGACGCAGAACCTCACCAGCCAGGTCACCTGGGCCTCCAGCGTGCCGGGCACCGCGACGATCTCGAACGCGGGCGCCGCCACCTCGGTCGCCAAGGGCACGACGGTGATCTCGGCGAAGCTGGGCACGGTCACCGGCATGCTGACCCTGACGGTCACCGACGCGGCGCTGGTCTCGATCGCGGTCTCGGCGGAGATGCCCGTGCCCAGCGCCACGCCCCGGATCGCGAAGAACACCAAGGTGCAGCTTGACGCCATCGGCACCTTCACCGACGGGTCAAACCAGCGCCTCACCGACTCGGTGACCTGGGCCTCGTCGACGGCGGCCGTCACCGTGTCGAACGCCGCCGGCTCGAAGGGCCTGGCGTCGGCCGGCAACGCCGCCGGCACGTCGGTGCTGTCGGCGACCGTGGGGACCGGCGCCACCGCCATCAGCGGCACGTTGACCCTGACGGTGACGAACGAGACCCTGGTCTCGATCGTCGTGACCCCGGCGGCGTTCACCATCGCGGCCGGCACGTCACAACAGTTCGTGGCCACCGGCTTCTTCACCGATGCCAGCCGGCAGGATCTGACGGAGACGGCGGCGTGGTCATCGGCCACCGCGGCGGCCGCGACCATCTCCAACGTCGCCGGCGCCAAGGGCCTGGCCAAGGGCGTGGCGGTCGGTTCCAGCGTCATCACCGCCTCGGTCGGCGCCACCAACCCCGTCACGGCGACGGCGACGCTGACGGTGTCGGCGGCCCTCCTGCAATCGATCGCCATCAACCCGGCGGCGCCGACCGTCGCCCTGGGGACGACGCTGACGCTGGGCGCGACCGGGACGTACTCGGACGGGTCCAAGCAGGACCTCACGGCCAGCGTCACCTGGTCCTCGGCGACCACCACCATCGCCACCATCGCGAACGCGGCCGGTTCGAACGGCAAGGTCACGCCCATCGCCAAGGGGACCAGCGTCATCACGGCGACGCAGACCATCGCCACCAACCAGACCGTCACCGGCACCGCCACGTTGACCGTGTCGGACGCCGTCCTCAAGTCGATCGGTGTGACCGCGGCGACGGCCACGACCATCGAAAAGGGAACGACGTTGCAGCTGACCGCGACCGGCACCTTCACCGACGGCTCCACCGCCGATCTCACCAAGATGGTGACCTGGTCCTCTGACAAGACCGGCGTGGCCACGGTCTCGAACGCCGCCACCTCGATCGGCCTGGTGACCGCGGTGGCGACCGGCGCGGCGGCCATCTCGGCCAGCAGCAACGCCCCGTCGACGAATGGCCAGCCCGTGGTCGGCACCCTGGCGGTGACGGTCAACGACGGCAAGCTGGTCTCGATTGCCGTCACGCCGGTGACGCCGTCGATCGCCGCCGGCACCAGGCTGCAGCTGGTGGCGACGGGTACGTTCAACGACGGCGCCAAGCAGGACATCACGTCCAGCGTGACCTGGTCATCGGACGCGCCGACCAAGGTCACCGTCGACGACGCTGGCCTGGCCACGGGCGTGGCGGCCGGCAGCGCCAAGCTCACGGCGACCCAGGGCACCGGGGCCGCCGCGATCACCGGCAGCACGACGCTGACGGTGACCGGCGCCAAGCTGGTGTCGATCGTCCTTGAGCCTCACCCGACCACGTCGATCGCCAAGGGGACGACCGTGCAGTTCACCGCGACGGGCTTCTTCGACGACACCAGCACGCAGGACCTGACCGACACCGCCACCTGGGCCTCATCGATGGCCGCCGTGGCGACGATCTCCAACGACCCGGCCACGAACGGCCTGGCGACCGGACGGGCGACCGGCACGACGAACATCACGGCCAGCGTGGTCATCGGGACGAACACCGTCACCAGCCCGGCGGTCACCCTGACGGTGACGCCGGAGACCCTGGTGTCCATCGCGGTGACGCCGACCCCGGCCTCCGTGGCGAAAGGGGCGACGCTGAACCTGATCGCGACCGGGACGTTCACGGACGGCTCGACCCAGGTGCTGACCACCACGGTGACCTGGGCGTCGGCCGCCACCGGAACGGCGACGGTGTCGAACGCCGCCAGCCAGCACGGGCGCGTCCTGGGCGTCGCCGCTGGCACCGTCGAGATCACGGCGACCAGCACCGCCGCCAGCGGGTCCAAGGTCGGGCGTATCACCGTGACGGTCACGAACTAGGCGCGCGTCGGGCGTGGACGTCGTTGCCGCCGGACCCAGCGTGATGGGTCTCGGCGGCGACACGCCGGGCCCCGTCCCGCCAGACGGACGGTGGGCTCTCCGGCCTCCCAGGCTCGGGAATGATCTCTTCGGGGCGGAGTATGAAAAGTCTCAAGGCGCACCGCCAGCGCAGGTGTCCCGCGCCCAGAGAGCGAGAGGGACCGATTTCAAACCGACCGTGACCTGGCTTCCTCGTCATGTGCCGCCACAGCGCGGATGCCTGTCGGCGGCCCCACCCTCGCCGATGCGAAGGATCGCGCGGACCGTCTGGATACGGAACCGCGATCGTGGAAGAAATTCCTTGTCGGAAGATATGGAGCTCGATCGCGCTCGCGGTTCACCTATCTACCTGTCACGCGCCAGCTTGGATTGACATCGGAACCGTCGGGAGGCCGCGAAGGGGCCGACTCCCCGGGTGAGACACTGGCGCGCCGTGTCATCCTTGCGTGGTCGGGCGTTCACTCTCAAGTCGGCTGCACCACGCGACGATGTGCAATCTGGAGGTAGGTTCAATTGTCGACCAGCGGTTCAACCCACGGTTCAATCCTAGATTCAATCCAGGCGGTGGTTGCATCGACCAGCGCGGAGTCGCTCGGGATGCGCCAGATTCGCCGCGCCGCAGGTCAGATCCTGCGCGACAAGCTGAATGGCCTGAAGGCGACCATCAAGAGCGTGTTGCCTCTCCGGGCACTTGAGGTCTATCGCTTTCTGCACAATCCGGCCTACGCCCTCGTCTACGGTCCGCTCAACTACAACCAGGACGGATTGGCGACGGCGCACCGCGCGGATTTCTTGACGGACGAGCTGTTCAACGAATCGTATCGGCTTGGCGAAAGCACGGGATCTTTTCGCGAGAACCGAATTCAATGGCGCGCCCACGTCGCCTGTTGGGCGGCCAGCCACGCCAAGCTCCTGGAGGGAGACTTCGTCGAATGTGGCGTTTATCGGGGCGGGCTTTCGCGAGCGATCATCAACTACATTGGTTTTCAGAACCTCCCAAAACGTTTCTACTTGCTGGACACCTACGAAGGGTTGGTCGACGCCTATATCTCCGACGAGGAGAAACAACGGGGCAAGGCAGCCGGCGGCTACGAGGAGTGTTACGAAGCAGTGAAAAAGACCTTCGAGGGCTTCCCAAATGTTCGAATCATCCGTGGCGCGGTTCCTGAAACGCTGTCGCAGGTGGACACCGACAAGGTTGCTTACCTTTCCCTCGACATGAACTGCGCCCCACCCGAGATCGCCGCAGCCGAGTTTTTTTGGGACAAACTGGTGCCCGGTGGTTTGATCTTGCTCGACGACTACAACTGGGTCGGATACGAGCCACAGAAGCGGGCATTTGATGCCTTCGCGGTGCGAAGAGGAATCAAGGTCTTGAACCTCCCCACCGGCCAGGGACTTATCATTAAGCCGTGAAGCAGAACATCTTCGGCAATGCCGGCGCCCGCACCTGAGCGCCATGTCCAGTGGCGCGCGAGTGAAGGGCCCGGGAGCGCGAGCAGACGGACCTTCCCCGGCCGATCATTGAAACCGGCGGCATTGCTGCGTAGTCTTGCTTCATGGCCAGCTCCGATCCCAAGCAAGGCGGGTTCACGGTCAACGACCGGCGCAGCTTCAACAGCGATGAAGGCGCGGCGAAGCCGAAGGACGGCAGCAGCGCCAAGGAGGCCGTCGCGACGGGCGGCAACGGGGCCGAGGCTCCCACCGCCCAGGCAGCCGACAGCGGGCCCGATCAAGGCCGCGACGCCGCCGCCCTGCCGGCGGTCGACTTTCACACCTTCGTGCTGTCGCTGGGCAGCTCGGCGCTGTTGCACCTGGGCGAGCTGGAACCGCCCGACGGCGGCGAGCCCGAGAAGGATCTGGCCCTGGCCAAGCACACCATCGACATCCTCACCATGCTTGAGACCAAGACGCGCGGCAACCTGACCGCCGCCGAGGAAAAGTTGATGGAGAGCCTGCTCTACGACCTGCGCCTGCGGTACGTGAACGCGACCAAGTGAAGTTCGATTTCCTCGCGGCATCGGGCCGGCGGGCGGTGGTGGCGGCGCAAAAGCTGGCCCGCGCGCGCGACCAACCCGAGGTCGAGCTGGAACACCTCCTGGCCGCGCTGCTGGACGTGCCGGCCATCGTTGATTTCCTGCGCGCCGCCGGCGTGAACGAGCCGACGGCGGCCATGGCGGCGCCCCTGGAGCAGGCGGTCGCCAGGCTGCCGAAGGTGGCGGGCGAGACGGTCTACCTGGGCGGCAACGTCCTTCGGCTGCTGGACATCGCCCAGATCGACGCCCGCGAACGCGGCTCGGCCGCGGTCGAGGCCGAGCACCTCCTGCTGGGCATTCCCCTCGAGACCCGGTCGCCGGCGGCGGCGATCCTGCGCGCCGCCGGCGCCACCCTGCCCAGGCTGGAGGAGGCCTGGAAGCGCCGCGTGGCCTCCGCGGCGCGCGGTAACGCCGACGTCGACGCCGACGCGGTGGCGGGCAGCGGCGCCGGCAGCAGCGGCGGTGCCGGAACGCCAACCCTCAGCCGGTACGCCCGCGATCTGACCCTGCTGGCGGCCATGGGAAAGCTGGATCCCGTGATCGGGCGCGACGACGAGATCCGCCGGCTCATGCAGATCCTGGGCAGGCGCAGCAAGAACAGTCCCATCGTCGTCGGCGAGCCCGGCGTGGGCAAGACGGCCATCGTGGAGGGGCTGGCCCAGCGCATGGCGGCCGGCGACGTGCCGACCAACCTGCGCAACAAGAAGTTGTTCGCCCTGGACCTGGGCGCGCTGATCGCCGGGGCCAAGCTGCGCGGGGAATTCGAGGATCGGGTGCGCAGCATCCTGCAAGAGGTGCATCAGGCGGCGGGCGGCGTCCTGCTGTTCATCGACGAGATTCACGCCCTGGTGGGCGCCGGCAAGGGGGAAGGCTCGCTGGACGCGGCCAGCCTGCTGAAGCCGGCGCTGGCCCGGGGCGAGCTGTCCTGCATCGGCGCCACCACGCTGGAAGAGTATCGCCAGCACATCGAGAAGGATCCCGCCTTCGAACGGCGGTTCCAGCCCATCATCGTCGAGGAGCCGACCGACGCTGTCTGCCTGGCCATGCTGCGCGGGATCAAGCGCCGCTATGAAAGCAGGCACGGCGTGCGCATTCTGGATCCGGCGGTGACGGCGGCGGTGACGCTGGCCCGGCGTTATGTCGCCGGGCGGGCCTTGCCCGACAAGGCCATCGATCTGCTGGACGAGGCGGCCAGCCGCCTGCACCTGGAGCTGGACTCGCGCCCCGATGAGGTCGACGTCGTCGAGCGCCGCGTGACCGCGCTGCGGGTCGAGCTGGAGGCGCTGAAGCGCGAGCGCGACGCCGAGGCCACCGCCCGCCGCGCCGAGCTGGCCCGCGACATCGACGCCCTCACCGCGCGCCTTGGCCCCTTGCGCGACAAGTGGCAGGCCGAGCTGGCGGGCATCGCCGCCCTGCACGCCGCCGCCGACAACCTGGATGCCGCCCGCGACGAGGCCGACAGCGCCGAGCGGGCCGGCGATCTGGCCGCCGCCGCCGAGGCCCGTTACGGCCGCATCCCCACCCTGGAGGCCGCGCTGGGGGCCGCGGAGATCGCCCTGCGCCGCGTGCAGGGCGACGATCGCCTGCTGGAGGACGCCGTCGACGCCACCCACGTGGCGCGCGTGGTGGCCGACTGGACCGGCATCCCCGTGGCCCGCATGCTGGAAGGCGAGCGGCAAAAGCTGATGGGCATCGAGCAGCGGCTGCGCGCGCGCGTGGTCGGCCAGGACGACGCCCTGGCCCGCGTCGGGCGCGCGGTCAAGCGCGGGCGGGCCGGCCTGCAGGATCCCGGGCGGCCCATCGGTTCGTTCATCTTTCTCGGCCCCACCGGGGTGGGCAAGACCGAGCTGGCCAAGGCCCTGGCCGAATTCCTGTTCGACGACGAGGCGGCCATGGTCCGCCTGGACATGTCGGAGTACATGGAGAAGCACGCGGTGGCCCGGCTGACCGGCGCGCCCCCCGGCTATGTCGGCTATGACGAGGGCGGCCAGCTGACCGAAGCGGTGCGCCGCCGCCCCTACGCCGTCGTGCTGCTGGACGAGGTGGAGAAAGCCCACCCCGACGTGTTCAACGTGCTGCTGGCCTTGCTGGACGATGGTCGGCTCACCGACGCCAAGGGGCGCACGGTCAGCTTCGCCAACGTCGTTCTGATCATGACCTCGAACCTGGGCGCCCAGGCCATCATCGCCGCCGGCGCCGACCGTCAGGCCATGCGCGGCGAGGTGCAATCGGCGCTGCGCGCGCACTTTCGCCCCGAGTTCCTGAACCGCATCGACGAGACCGTCATCTTTGATCCGCTGGGCCCGCCCCAGATCGCCGCCATTGTTGAGTTGCAAGTCAAACGCCTGGCCCGGCTGCTGGACGAACAGCGCATCGGCCTGGAGCTGACGCCCGAGGCGCGCGCCCTCATCGCCGCGGAAAGCTATGACCCGATGTACGGCGCCCGCCCCGTCAAGCGCACCTTGCAGACGCGGCTGCGCGATCCGCTGGCGGAAAAGATCCTCGCCGGCGAGATCGTCGCGGGGGATACTGTCGTCGTGGGCCGCGCGGGCGACACGCTGGAGTTCACCAAGAGGACGTCGACGCCGTGAGAACGCCGCGCGCCGCCCGCCGCGCCATGATGCTGACGGCGGCGGCGCTGACGGTCGCCGCCGGCGCCTGTGACGGCATGCCGGGGGGGCCGCTGCCGGTCAAGACCGCCCGTTCCAGCAAGCTGCGCGTCGAAAAACCGCTGGTCCCCACCGCCGACGCCGATTCGCTGCGCGACGGAAACAGCGCCTTCGCCCTCTCGCTTTTCGCCTCGCTGAGCGCGCAGCCGGGGAACT
>DATLVT010000629.1:0-4242 GCA_035577105.1 Polyangia bacterium | reverse complement strand
CAGGAATCCGAGGACGGAATGAAAGGCCATCAGCCCCAGCGCCGCCCAGGATCGCGTGACCGGCAAGAGCAGCAGCAACGGCGCCAGACCTTCGATGACCAGCGACCCGTTTATCCAGTCAGCCAGCGCGGCGCCATGGCGCACCTTCCACAGGAAAGAAGCAGCATAGAACAACGCCGACCCCACCCTCAGGACGGGCGACAGGTGGGCCATCAATGCGGCCCCGTCCAGCGGTCGACCCCGCCGCCGGATCAGTTGACCGACGCCGTAGATGACAACGGTCAGGTTCAACAGCCCCATCACCGCCTCGCCGCTCCACAACGCCCCGGCTGATGATTCGGCCACCACGCCAGCCAGCTGCATCGCCGACAGCAGCAACAGCCGGCGCGGACGGCCCGGCGCGCAAAGGACGGCCACCGCAGCCAGCACCACGGCCAGCGCCAGGCCGGTGGCAATCAGGTTCCCGCCTCCCCACAGAACCGGAACCGCCGGGACGCCGAACAGCGCCGCGAACGCAGAAAGAACAGCGAACAGCAGGTAGCTCCGTCGCCAGCCGGTGCGCGTCGATTCGAAGGCGTCTGACATCGCCACGGTCCTGATGCAGCCGCCACGCCAGACGTGATCGGCAATCAGACGACGGAATGCTCCAGAATTGTCGGCGGCGTTCTTCTAATCCCCGGCGAACCTATGCAACCGCCGGCATGGCCCGATCGTGCCGATCGTGGCACCCGTGCATGAATTGCATGGCTAGTAACCATAAATGACCGGCGTCATTTCGGCACTTTCGCCTGGTCTCCAGATTGCTGAGCGGTAGGCCATGCGATACGAGGCGCTCGGTCGGAGACAGGGAAGTCACGTGGAATTTTCAGGCGCGATCAACGACATCGAATCGGCGCCGGCGAGGAAGTCCACCGAGATGTCGAGGACGTTACCCCAGCCGGTGATCATCGCTCCGGAAATGCAGCGCCTTTATCACCGGGCGGCGCAGGTCGCCCCGGCGCGAATTCCGGTTCTGATCGTCGGAGAGACCGGCGTCGGCAAGGAACACCTGGCCGAGCTGATCCACACCCGATCCAATCGAGCCCATCACCCGTTCATCCGCATCAACTGCGCGGCCATCACCGCCAGCCTGTGCGAGACCGAGCTGTTCGGACACGAACGCGGCGCCTTCACCGGCGCCGAGCGAACCAAGACCGGCTGGCTGGAAGCCGCCGGCGCTGGCACGGTGTTCCTGGACGAGATCGGCGAGATGCCGGTGGCCCTGCAGGCCAAGCTGTTGCGCGCGCTGGAGGCCAACGCCGCCCCGCGCGTCGGCGGCACCGAACTGCGCCCCATCGAGGCGCGCTTCGTGGCCGCCTCCAACCGCGATCTGGAACTGGAGATCGAAAAAGGGACCTTCCGGCGCGACCTTTACCATCGCATCGCCGGCGTCCAGCTGCGGATCCCGTCGCTGCGCCAGCGCACGTCGGAGATCTTGCCGCTGGCCGAGGCCTTCGCGCGCGCCGCGGTTCGCGACCAGGGTCGACCGACGCCGCAGTTTACTCCCGCCGCCTGCCAGGCCCTGTTGCAACACGGCTGGCCCGGCAACATCCGCGAGCTGCGCAACACCATCGAGGCGGCCGTGCTGTTCTCGTCGGACGGCGTGATCGACGTCGGCGAGCTGCAACTGACGTCGCGCCTGCCCGCGTACCTGATCGATTCCACGCCGCCCCCGGTGGCCCTGGCGCACGACCAAAGTCCTGTGGGGGCCCCGGCCCGCCCGTCACGCGACGCCATCGTCTGGGCCCTGGCCCACTGTGGCGGCAACCAGACGCTGGCCGCCGCTCAGCTGGGCGTCGGCCGCCGCACCCTGTGCCGCTGGCTGATTCGCCTCAGCATCCCTCGCCCGCGGAAGGGGAATGCATAGCCGGGGGGGGCCGGCGTTACGGGTGGGCCTTGTAGTAATCGACCAGCATGGGCGCCACCAGGGCGCCGGCGTTGTCGGTCAGCGTGGTGATGTTCATCAGAAACATTGAACAGTCGGGGACGTAGTACTTGGGGCCGACGGCGGCCAGTCCCCCTGATTTGTCGGCGACGGCCTGAATGGCGTTTTCGATGTCGGGGCTGATCACGATGTTGCGGCTGGTGTTGCCCGGGCAGGGTTGATTGTTGGGCGCGCGGGCCAGAGTGAGGAGTTCGATACGCCTGACACTGGGATATTTTGTTTTGATGTTCTGCACGTCTTTGGTGATTTCCGGCTCCCACACGGCGGGCGGGATGGGCGGGCTGAACATGTCTTTGTAGACGATCAGCAGAACGCGATCCGGCTTGGTCGGATTGGTGGCGCAGGGTGAGACGGTGGGAAGGTTCCAGATGGCGTTGTTGGGGTCGGCCCACTTCTCGGTCCAGTTGTTGTGCGCCGACTTGATCTCCCAGCGCTCGGTGCCGACCGCTCTCTCGAACCCGGCGTCGTACCACTGGCTGGTCTGGAAGGCGCCCAGCACCAGAGTGCAGGTAAAGTTCGACTCCTCGCGCACGTCTGGAGCCGCGCCGCCGCCCGCGCCGCCATCGACGCCGCCCACGGCATCAGGCCCCGTCGCGGCGGCGTCACCGCCGGCGGCACCACCGGACCCGACCGGCGCACCGCCGCTGCCCGTCGCGCCGCCGCTGGTCACGCCGCCGCCACCGGCGACGCCACCGCTGCCAGAGCTGCCCCCGCTGGACGAGGTATTTGACGACGAGGCGTCACCCGCCGGTGGCGCGACGAACGAAGAGTCCTGCGAGCAGCCAGCGGTGACAAACAACAACACTGCCAGAGTCACGCGATTTTTCATGACGACAGACGCAATATTGCCGCTGTTGCCTCTTCACGAACAGCCTCTTTCTCCCGGCAATATTGGCCGGGCCACCCGACCGAGCCAGCGGACATCTCTAGCTGGCCGCTGCGTCTTGATTGACGTCGGTGACGATCTGGAATCGAGTGTCCTTGACCGTGCTGACGCCGATCGTGGCCCGCGACGTGTCGCCGCTGGCGTCTAACTGCCAGTCCGCTGTAACTGTTCGCCAGCGGGATGGCCACCAGCCGGCGCGGGTGAGCACCGGCAACGACACCTTGGTTGCGCCCGAACTGTACGGGCCCAGGTAGAACAGCACGTCGGGGTCGCTGATCACCCGCGCGCGTTGGACGTCCCCAGGTCCGGATCCCGGTCGCCGCTCTGCGGTGAGGCGTCGCCCCAGTCTTCGTAGGCGATCAAAAAACTGCCCACCTGCCCGCTCTGCCCCCCCGAACGACCACGGCCACGGCCATGGTGACCGCGGCTGTTAACCGAAACCGCCGACCGCCCCCGCCGGCGCTCAAATGCTGTGTCCGCGGGATGAATGGCCTTTATTGCGCGACCCGGGCGGCCGGTGTCGGCGCGGCCCGGCGCCGCGGCGGGCGGCGCGACAATTTAGCGGCTTTCTCGGGCTCGCTTCGCCGTGCTAACGTTCAGCCACTTTGCAAGCGACAGCCGGTGCCGCTTGGTCCGGGCCGGCGAGGGCCTTTTTGGTGAGAGGGTGGTGGTGACCTTGCGACGGCTCTGGTTGTTGGTGCGCGTCGGCCTGGCCGGGCTGGCATTCCTGGGTTTCTGGGTGGGCGGGATCCTTCTGGTCGCCATCGCCCTGCCCCTGACCCGCCTTCGCCATCTCCGCGCCCCGGCGCTGGAACGGGCGGCCGCCTGCCAGCGCTGGGTGCAGCTTTCGTTCACGTTTCTGCACGATTACATGCGCTGGTGCGGCCTTCTTCACTTCCAGCCGCGCACCGTCGATCGCGCCACGCCCGGCCCACGTTTCGTGATGGTGGCCAACCACCCCACGCTGGTCGACGTGGCCGCGCTGGCGGCGGTCTACGGGCGGCTGACCTGCGCGGCCAAATCGGTGCTGTTCCGCAGCCCGGTGGTCGGCCACGTGCTGCGCTGGTCCGCCTATCTGGACGGCGGCGACGGCGGCCCTTTTTCGGGGGCGTCGGTGGTGCAACAGGCCCTGGACCGGCTGCGCGGCGACATGCCGGTGCTGGTCTTTCCCGAAGGGACCCGGTCCCCGCTGGACGGCCTGCACCCCTTCAAACGGGGGGCCTTCGAGATCGCCTGCCGCGCCGACGTGCCGATTCTCCCCATCCTCATTCGTTGCAATCCTGCTGCGCTCGGGAAAGGCCGGCCTTGGTATGATATTCCCTCGCGCACGGCCATGTTCACCGTGACACCGCTTCCCCCCATGAACCCCCGC
>DATLVT010000628.1:0-2496 GCA_035577105.1 Polyangia bacterium | reverse complement strand
ACTGTCCGGCGGCCCTGTTCGATCCGACGCAACCGTCGGCCAGGCTGGTCTCGACGTACAACCAGGACGACGGCACCTTCAGCTTCCCCGACGGCGACAAATGGGCCACCCGCGGCGCCATCAACGCCGGCCTGGCCGTCTTCCTCTATCTCAAAGACCTCGAGTCCAGCACCACCCCCCCTCAGCCCGCCTACAACCACTGCAACTAAACAGCGTGGAAGGGGCCTGTGCGACCCTCCCACGAGCCCTCCCCACGCGACAAGAGCCGTGGGCGGATCCTGTTTGGCAAGCATTGTCTCCGGCGGGCAAAGCCCGCCTGCGATCCGATCCGGAGTTCCTTCATCCAATTCCGCTGCGAACGCCGTCGATGAAATCCGGCCGATAGTCTGCAGCGCTTGCCCTCAGGCGAGCCGACGTAGCGTGGCCGGGTGGCGCGGAAGGGGGGGCCCCCAGCGGCTTGGCTTGCTGGGGCCATGTCCCTCTGCGCTTCTGTTACACGGGTCGCGATCTCTAGAATCTCGAACGTAGCCCCAGCAAGACAAGTCGATGGGGAGGACCCTGCAGCGACAGGACCCGGCCACGCGGAGGAGGCGGACGCTGCAAAAACCCCGCAGCGGTCGAGGGTGATCAGTTATCAGCTACTCGCGCCAGCGTCCGCGGCGGTGCACACCACGTCGATGGTGTTCATATCCTCGCACTGGCCATCGGAAACCTTGATCGTCAGCTGTTGAGGACCGGCCACCGAGCAGGCGTACGTCGTGCTGGCCGCTGCCGGCATGGCGAATGAGCCGGCCGTGGCCGTCCAGACATAAGTCAGCTTGTCAGTCGTATCCTTGTCGAAGGCCGACGCGTTCACGTTGATCGTCTCGCCCACCGCGGCCGCCGGCGGCGACGCCACCGCTGCCTGCAGCGCCGGGCAGGTGTTGAAGGTTCCGCTCACGGACACGGACGAACCGTCTACCCCGGCGCGTCCGTCAGCGGCGTCCACCGCAGCGTCCTTGTCGGCGATGACGTCTGCCTGCGAATCCTTGGCGCCCCCATCATCGGGAAGGCCGATGGCGATCTTCTCGACAGGGGCATCCATAGGGACCGGCCGTCCGCAGTGCCGATCATCGTTGCAGGCGCAGCTCAGGACTCCGAATGCCAGCAGCCACAAAGATGTTCGCTTCATCTCTCTCCCCAAAACAAAAAAACGGGCGCCGGATAACCGGCGCCCGTCATCACTCCCCTACCCCAACCCTCAAGTCACTTGGATCCGCTCGACTACAGCGGGCACTTGCTCGAGCACGAGTCGTGATCGCAGCCGATCAGGTTCGCAGCGCGGCCGACCGGGAACGCCGGATCAACGAACCGCTCGGCGATGACGCCTGGATCAGTCGAGCCCGCAGCGGCCTCGACCTCGGCCTTGCACATACCGTTACCGCCGCCACCAAGGCAGCCGATATCGGTCGCCGTCCCGCAGTAGCAGGGCTGAACGTCGCCCGCAGGGGCGCAGTGCTTGGTACGGACGCAGGCCAGCAGGGCGGTACAAGCGGTCTTGGCCGTCCCGGTCAGGGAGTCGCAGCCGGCGATGGTCGCGTCGCACTGAGCCGTCTCGCAAGCGGCGCAGACGTCGATCTTCTTGCAGTGCGCGTCGCAAGTCGCCGTCGACGGCGGCTCGCAGTCCTCGCCCGCCTCGACCATGCCATTGCCGCAGACGGCAGGAGCGATGGTCTGGCAGGTGGCGCTGCAGCTGGTCCCGTTCGGCGGATCGCAGCTCTCGCCCGGCTGGACGATGTTGTTGCCGCAGACGATCGGGATGCTCTTGCAGCTCATGTCGCAGGTGACGCCGTTCGGCGGATCGCACTGCTCGGTGCCCTCTTTGACCATGTTGCCGCAGACCGGGATGATCTGGCAGTTCTGGTCACAGTGGTTGGCCGCGCTGGGCGGATCGCACTGCTCGCCCTTGTCAGGCTGAACCACGCCGTTGCCGCAGTCGAGGGCCACGCAGCTCACCGGGATGGTGGCGCTGTCGGTGCACTTGCCGTCGGAGACGGTGATGGTCAAAGTCTGGCTGCCGCCCACCGCGCAGGTGTACGTCGTGCTGGCCGACGTGGGAGCGGCGAAGGTTCCCGCGGTCGCCGTCCAGGCGAAGGTCAGCATGGTCCCCGGATCCAGGTCGCTGGCCGCAGAGCCGACCGTGATGATCCCGCCCACGGCCACCGCCAGAGGCGACGCCGAGAAGGAGGTCAAGGCCGGGCAGTTGTTGAACGTGCCGCCGACAACCACCGAGCCGGTCGTCTTCGGGGTCTTGCACTGCAAGGCCACCGTGACCGAGCTGGATTGATTGGCGATGATGTCAAAGGTCGACGAGCCGCCGCAGGTGGTCTTGCCGTCGGTGCTGACCGCCGTCAACTCGACCAGGTACCCGGTGCCGGCCGGAAGGCCATTCACCAGCACCGAGACCGTCGCGCCGGGGTCGGACACGACGATGCTGCCGGTGACCGGCGTGATCCC
>DATLVT010000627.1:0-2333 GCA_035577105.1 Polyangia bacterium | reverse complement strand
ACCAGCACGCGCAGCAGCGTCGATTTGCCGCAACCGTTGGGGCCCAGCAGACCGACCCGCGCGCCCGGGCCGACGAAGAGGTCAACGGCCTGGAACAGCGTTCGCTCGCCGATGGTCTTGGTCACGGCGCGCGCCTCGATCAGCCGGCGCGGCCCCTTGCCGCGCGCCTGGAACTCCAGATCGACGCCCCGCACCTGGTTACGCGCCGACAGGGTCGCCACTTCGTCGGCCAGGGCGCCGGCCCGCTGGATGCGCGCCTCCTGCTTGGTGGTGCGTGCGGCCGGTCCCCGCCGCAGCCACTCGGTCTCGCGGCGCAGGGTGTTGCGCAGGACGTCCTCGCGCCGCTCCTGGGCGTGCATGGCCTCCGCCTTGCGATCGAGGTACGTGGCGTAGTCACCGGCCACGTCCAGCAGACCGCCGGCGTTGCGGCGATCCAGCTCCAGGATTCGGTTGGCCACCCGCTGCAGGAACAGCCGGTCGTGCGTCACCGTCATTGTGGCAAAACGGGCTCCGGCCAGGAATTTTTCCAGCCAGAGGATGCTCTCGACGTCCAGGTGGTTGGTCGGCTCGTCCAGCAGCAGCAGATCGGGATCGCGGACCAGCGCCTGCGCCAGCGCCACCCGCTTGCGCCAGCCGCCCGACAGCTGATCGACGGGGCGATCGGCGCCCGCTGCCTCGCTGCCCAGATCCATCTTGGCCAGCAGCTCGTCCACGCGCGATTCATCGTCGGCAGGGCCCAGGCCCTGGTGCAGCACCTGACGCACCGTCGCGCCGCCGGGAAGCGCCGGCACCTGGGGGAGATAACCCACCCGCAAGCCGGCGCGCGAGGCGACCAGACCGCCGTCAGGGCCAAGCGCCCCGGCCAGGATCTTCAGCAGCGTGGATTTTCCGGCGCCGTTCGGCCCGATCAACCCCACCCGATCGCCGTCGGCCAGGGTGAAGCTGACCGATTCGAAAAGCGGTCTCGCCCCGAAGGAATGGGCGAGCTGTTGGGCGGACAGGAGAATGGCCACGGCGGCGGACGTTATACACGGAACCTTGCCGGACGCTGGATCGTCGCTTGCGGGGGAGCAAAAGGCGTCTGAGGGTTTAACCAAATGATCGGCGACGTCGTCTCTCCAGAAGGACCACCCACGACGGCGTGAGGAGATGTGGATGAAAGTAGGTTCGCGCGGCCTTGCTCTTGTTCTCGCTCTTCGCATGTTCGCGGCTGGCGCGGTCCTGGCGGCGGGGGTGGGGTTCGGTTGCTCGGCGAAGAAAACGGCGTCGTCCAGCGGGACGCCCGACGGCGGTGACGGCGGTGGCGGCGGCACCACCGTCACGCCGTTCGAGCCGTTGCCGCCGGCGGTCTATGGAACGAAGATCAAGAACCTGCTGGTCGGCCAGTCGCTGACCAACGACGAGCTGACCGCGCTGGTGAACGGCGGCGGCGTGCTGCCGTCCCTGATCGACACCTGGATGGCCGCGCCGCAGTGGCGCACGCGTATGTTTGGTTTTTTCCAGCAGGCCTTCCAGCAGACGCAGACCAGCGCCGCCGATTACGACGACCAGCTGGGCCTGAAGACGACCAACTGGAACGCCCAGGATCAGCTGCTCTTCAATCAAGCCGCGCAGGAGAGCTTTGCGCGCACGGCCCTGCAGCTGCTGGATGACGGGCGCCCGTTCACGGAGACGGTGACGACCCGACGTTTCATGCTGAACCCGCCCCTGATGGCCGCCATCGCGTTCATGGACGCCGCGCCTCTGGACGACGACGGCAAGGCGATCCCGGCGGCCTGGTGGCTGTTGAAGCAATTTCCCGGGCTGAAGTTCACGCGCCAGGCAGACACGCCGATCCCCCTCGCCGATTCGATCAACCCGGCCTCGCCGAACTTCATGAGCTGGTACGACCCGACGCCGTACGTGGGTGCCAACACCGCAGCCTGCGCGCCGCCGTTCACCACGATGGGGGCGCGGGCCATCGTCGAAGTGGCGTCGTTCCTGTTCGGCGGGCGGCCCGGCTGCGGCCGGACGGTCAGTCAATTCGGCGACGACGACTGGAACAACTGGAGGATGGTGACGGTGCGCGCCCCCAAGGCCGGCGAGACGCGCACGATGTTTTGGGATCTGCCCGCGCTGCGCACGGCGACGGAGCTGGTGGTGAACACGCCGCGGGTTGGCTTTCTCACCACGCCGGCGTTCTTTGCCAACTGGCCGACCAACAGCAGCAACCAGGCGCGCGTCACCATGAATCAGACGTTGATTGTCGGGCTGGGCGTCAGCTTCGACGATCGGGGCACCACGGTGCAGGTGTCAGAGAGCTCGTCGGACGCCATGCATGTGCAGCCGGGCAC
>DATLVT010000626.1:0-3585 GCA_035577105.1 Polyangia bacterium | reverse complement strand
GGCCGCGGTGAGGTGAACGGGAAAAGCAGCGTGCTTGGTTGGCTGGCGTCGTAGCGCCTTGAACAGATCCGGCGGCCGCACGGGGCGTCCTCGAACCTTCCGCTGGCAACCTGCCCCTCCGGGCGGACCCTCCGGGGCAGGTGCGCTCCAGGACGTCCCGCCGAGACTCTATCCCACCCCTCCGCGCGCCTTGATGCCTGCATCCGTTCCGCTGCGGACTCTGCCGATGTCGGACCTTCGAGCGACTTTTGTCTCCTCAGGTTTTCATTGGATAGTCTTCAGCACTTGCCCCGAGCGAGCCGACGTAGCGTGGGGGGGTGGCGCGGAAGGAAGGGGCCCCAGCGGGCCGGTTCGTCGGGGCCGTTGTCCCTCTGCGCTTCGGATACACAGCCCGCGATCTCTAGAATCTCGAACGCGGCCCCGACGAACCGGCCCGATGGGGAAGGTTTCCTGCAGCGACAGGACCCGCCCACGCGGAGGAGGCGGACGCCGCAAAAATAGCGGCGATCGACCTATCGGCCGAAGCCGGCGTGACGATCTTTGGGCGTCGAGGTGGTGGCCAGCTTGAAGCCGAGGATGTCTTCGTAGGCGAAGTGGAAGCGTTCGTCCTTGGAGGTTTCCAGGACCAGCGATTTGTCCTTGAGTTCGATCCTGACGATGCGGGAGACCGGCATGACGTCGCCGGGGGCCGATACAAAGCAGGTGGCCTCGCGATCCTCGCGCACGGTGAAGGTGCCGGTGGCGGCCTTGATGCCTTCGCTCTCTAGAATGGAAACGATGATCTCACGGGTCATGGTGCGGCAGTTTAATCTATTTGCCGTGGCTATACTCGTCGGGTGATGAATGCGGTGTCGGCGCTGCTCGCCGTCTTTCTGGGCGGATTCTCCTGGCCGGGCGCCGCGGCCGTGGACGCGGCGGATCTGGAGGCGCTGGATCGCGGCCAGCGACTGCGCGCCGTGGAGCGGCTGGCCGAGCGACCCACCGCCGACCTGCGGCCGCTGCTGGCCCCGCTGCTTGCGGACAGCGACGCGGCCGTGCGGGCCGCCGCCGCGCGCGTGCTGCTCCGGGCCGGCGCGCCCGAGGCGACCGCGGCGGCGCTGCGCTGGGTGACGGCCCCCTCGCCGGTCGATCGACCGGTGGGGCTGGCGATCTTGCGGGAGGCCGCCACGCTGCCGCCGGAGGGGCGCGCCGCGGTGAACCGCTGCTTGCGCGACGCTGACGTGGCGGTTCGCCTGGCGGCCATCGACGTGCTGTCGCGCCACGGACCGGCCGCTTCATTTTCCGCGCTGGCCATCGCGCTGGACGACGAACAGCGCGAGGTCCGGCTGCGCGCCATCCGCCTGCTGGAAGAGGCGCACGATCGGCGGGCGGTGACCCTGCTGCTGAGCAAGCTGGCGGACAGCGATCGCCAGGTGAACCTGGACGCGATCCATGCCCTGGGCACGCTGGGCGATCCGGGCGCGGCGCCGGCGCTGTACCGGACGGTCCAAACCGGTCCCGATGACATGCGCCTGGCTGCCGTCGACGCGCTGGCCGCGCTGGGTCTGCCGGCCGCGGTCTCGTTCCTGGCTCCGCTGGCCAACCGGCGCCCCACCGACGAGGCGGGACGCCACGCGCTGCTCGCCCTCGGTCAGATCGCCACACCGCCGGCCGTCGCCTTGTTGATCGAACGCCTGCGCCAGCCGCCCATCTCCGACGACGTCAAGGAAGCGCTTCGCCGCGCCGGCGCGGCGGCGGTGACGCCGCTGTTGACCGAGGTCGACGCCGCCGGCCGCGGGGCCAGCGTCGCCACGGTCACGGCGGCGGTGACCATCCTGGCCGGCATCAACGACCGTCGCGCCACACCGGCGCTGGCCAGCCTGGTCGACCGCCGTCATCCTGCCGCGGTCGAAGCGCTCAAGGCGCTGGCCGCCTTGAAAGATCCCAGCGCGCTGGTGGTGCTGGTGCGCGCCGCCGCCGATCCGGATCCCGACGTCAGACGCCTCAGCTTTGAAGCGCTGATCGCCGTCGGCGATGCGGGCGGCGCCGTGGCTCTGGACGGCGGTCTTTCCGACAGCGCCAGCGACGTTCGTCGGGCCGCCTTGCGGCTGGCGGCCCGCATCCTCGCCCGCGGCGCCGCGGCGGGCGTGCTGGCCAGTGTCGGAGCGGAAGATGGCGACGTCCGGCGGGAAGCGCTGGTGACGCTGGCGGCGCTGGCCGTGGCGCCGCCCGGCGCGATGGCGGCCCTGCTGGGCGTGGGGCAACGCCTGGATCGGGCCCGCGATGGGGCCAGCACGATTGCCGAGGGGCAGGCCCTGGGCGATGCGATGGAGAAGGTGGCCACCGAAGCCGATCGCCAGGCACTGGCCAGCGCGATGGTGAAATCAACGGGCGCCGCGCAGGGTGCGCTGCTGCGCGGGCTGATCGCCGCCGCCACCAGCGGCGGGCCGCCCGCGCCGAACCTGGTGCCGTCCGAACATCTGCTGGCGTTGATCGGCCGCGGGGGCGTGCTGGCCGAGACAGCGGCCGATGCCCTGACGGCGCTCTCCCCTTTGCCCAGCGACGATGGCGGTTCATCCGACGAACCCGACGCACGCGACGCACGCGAAGCCGGCCTCATCGCTGCGTTCGACGGCGCCGACCCGCCGGTGCGGGCCCGCCTGGCGGCGGCGCTGGCGCGCGGACAAACGAACGCGGCGCGGGCGCGCCTGCGGGCGGCGCTGAGCGACGATGGCGAGACCGACGACGTGCGGGCCGCGGTGGCCTGGGCAGCCGCCGGCCTGGTCAACGACAGAGCGCTGGACGCGGCGCTCAAGCACCTGGCCGCCGATACGACCGCGGGCCCGATCGCGGCGAACGCGCGGGCCGCCCTGGCAGCGTCGACGTCGGCCGCATCGGCGACGCCGGCAGGACGTGCGCGCGCCGGCAGCGAACGACCGCCGGCGCGCCGATGGACCGCGGTGCGGCTGCTGGCGCCGGCGGGCCAGGGAACGCTGCCCCGTCAGTGGCTGGTGTTGCGCGCCGATGGAGGCGAGCCGGTCTGGGCGATGACCGGCGCCGACGGTGAGGTTCGCGTCTGGGGCCTCCCGCCCGGTCCCGTCACGGTCGGTCCCGCCCAGGCGCGGCTGTCGCTCGCAACCCGGCCATGACCTGGGCGACCGCTTCCGGCAGGTCACCGGCGATCACCCCACCCTTGCGGCGCGCCGCCTCGTCGCCGGCCGCGCCGTGAACGAACACGCCGGCGGTGGCGGCGTCGACGGCGACCAGCCCCTGGGTCAGAAACGCGGTGATGACGCCGGTCAGGACGTCACCGCTGCCAGCGGTGGCCAGCGCCGGATTCGCCGCGGGATTCACGAACACCGTGCCGTCGGGCTGTGCCACCAGCGTTCGCGCGCCCTTCAGCACCACCACCGACTGCGTGTCGCTGGCCAGGGTGCGCGCGGCGGCCAGCCGGGCCGACTGCACCTCGGCGGTGGTTGTACCCAGAAGGCGCGCCGCCTCGCCCGGGTGCGGGGTCAGCACGCGGGGCGCCGGCGCCGATCTCAGCACGGCGCGGTGATCGGCGCCCAGCAGGTTCAGGGCGTCGGCGTCCACCACCATCGGCAG
>DATLVT010000625.1:0-2393 GCA_035577105.1 Polyangia bacterium | reverse complement strand
AGGGGACTTCGTCATCGAGGCGCGGCGGCTGCCGGGGATCGCGCTGACCGAGACCGTCGCGATCGACCTGCGGATCGAGCAGGCGTTGCTGGACATCCCCGAGGTGCGGCACGTGATCGCCCGCGCCGGCGCGCCGGAGATCGCCACCGATCCGATGGGCGTCGAGCAGAGCGACATCTTCGTCCGGCTGGCGCCGCCATCACAGTGGCGCCGGGGCGTGACCAAGGACGGGCTGGCCACCGCGATCGCGGAGCGCCTCGCCACGCAGGTGCCCGAGGTGACCGCGGCGATCTCGCAGCCCATCCAGAATCGAACCAGCGAGCTGATCGCGGGCGTCCGCTCCGACGTCGCCATCGAGCTGTACGGACCGGATCTGGATCAGCTGCGGCGATTCGGTGAGCGCGTCGGCTCCTCCCTGAAAGGCGTCAGCGGGATCGCCGACGTTCGCGCCGAACAGACCTCCGGGCTCACCTACCTCCGCATCCGCCCCGACCGCTCGCGCCTGGCGCATTACGGCCTGACCGTCGAAGACGTCAACGTCCTCACGGAGACCATGGCGGTCGGCCGAAAGGTCGGTGAGATCTTCGAGAAGGACCGGCGCTTCGGCCTGGTGGTGCGAACCGCCCTCGACTATCAGGGCAACCTGGACGTGGTGCGGGCGCTCCCGCTCAAGTCGACCCTGGGCCAGATCGTGCCGCTCGGCGACGTGGCGGACGTCGGCCTCGAACAGGGGCCGGCGGCGGTCAATCGCGACAAGCAATCGCGCCGCTTCATCGTCGAGTTCAACGTCCGCGGGCGCGATGTGGTCTCGACCGTCGAGGAGGCGCGCGCCGTGATCGCCGCTCGGGTCACCGTGCCGGCCGGCTACCGGATCGAGTGGGGCGGCCAGTTCCGCAACTACGCCGCCGCTCGGGCCCGGCTGGCCGTCGTCGTCCCGCTGGCGCTGGGGCTCATCGTCTTCTTGCTGTGGCTCGCCTTCGGGAAGGTCAAGCCCGCCCTGCTAGTGTTCGCCAACGTCCCGTTCGCGGCGGTCGGTGGCGTGCTGGCGCTGTGGTTGCGCGGCATCCCGTTCAGCATCTCGGCGGGCGTCGGGTTCATCGCCCTGTTCGGCGTCGCGGTCCTGAACGGACTGGTCCTCGTCTCGTTCTGCTTGCACCTTCAGGAAGACGGGACCGCGCCTCGCCAGGCGATCGCCCAGGCGGGAGAGTTGCGGCTCCGTCCCGTGCTGATGACCGCGCTGGTGGCGGCGCTGGGCTTTGTGCCGATGGCCCTCTCCCGCGCGCCGGGGAGCGAGGTGCAACGCCCGCTGGCGACCGTCGTCATCGGTGGCCTCATCACGGCGACCGCGCTGACGTTGCTCCTCTTCCCGGCTGTGTACGCGCTCGCTCACCGGACCGGACGGCCATCGTCGGAGACGTAGAGGCGAGTCAGGATTTATTGCCCTGGTCGACCAGCTTCTGCGCGGTCGCCTGGTGCTTCTCCAGCACGGGGACGATGTCGTTCAGCAGACGTTTCAGCTTTGGGTCGCTGGTGGCGTCCAGCGCGGTCTTGACCTCGTTCACGTCCTTCTTGTGATCCTCCAGCATGGACTTGGCAAAGGCGGCGTCGAACTCGGCGCCCATCGGCATCTTCTCTGCGCTCTCGGCGGGCGTGTTGCTGGTCAGATCGATCTTCTCTTCCTTGGCCAGCTGGCTGACCTTCTTGTCGGCGGCGGAGTGGTCGGTGACCAGCATCTTTCCGAATTTCTTTACATCCTTTGACTGCCCGTGCGATTCGGCCATCTTTCCCATCTCGACCTCCTTGAGGTTCGAGCGGTGAAGCTTGCCCAGCACGTCGGCGGTCGACGGGGCGTCAGCGGCCAGCGCCTGAACGCCCACCAGCAAGCAGGCAACGGAAACGAACTTGAATTGCGCACCAAATGTCATGGGACCTCCTGGGCCAAAGCGGCCAGAGCCTATGTAAGTTTCGGCGTGTGCTTTTCAAGGCGGTCGAGACCACGGAGAAACTGATGCCTCCCTGAATCGTTGGTACCCCCGACCCGTACGGTCGCCGATCAGTCCCTTTGCCAAGGCGAGCGAAGTCGGGCAGGTTTGCCGTGGCGGGAACAAGGACGATGGCCTCAAGTGAACCGTCACAAGGACATCTCGATCGTGGGCGCCAGGAATACCAGCGACACGACTGGGCCGCCGCCTACGCCAGCCTGATGGCGGCCGATCAGACGGTCCCGCTGGGCGTCGAGGATCTCGAGCGGATGGCCTTTGCGGCCGAGCTGTCCGGGGACAGCGAGGCGTTCTTGAAGACGACGGAGCGTATCTACGAGGTTCGGCTGGCAGAAGGGGCGTCGCGGGCAGCGGCGCGAGCGGCGTTCTGGGTCGGTTTTCGCGCGATGGCCC
>DATLVT010000624.1:0-2656 GCA_035577105.1 Polyangia bacterium | reverse complement strand
TGGGCACGGGGGGCGCCAGCGGAAATCCAACCGACGCGGCTGGCGCGGACGTAGCGACTGGCGGCGCGGGGGGCGGAACAGCCGGCAGCGGAGGCTCGGCGGACAGCGGCACCGACGCCGCCGGCGGCGACATCGGACCGGGCCACTATCCGGCCAAGGGCCGCACCGGCATGAAGAGCGCGGGTTGCGGCATGCCGCCCATGGGCGCCTCGTCGAACACGTTCACGAACCACAAGATCTCAATCCCCGCCTGCGCCGCCTGCACGGTGCCGAACTGCCCCTCGAACTGCATCGCGCCTCCCTTTGTCACGGGTGGCCGCGACGCGCAGATGACGTCCAACGGCGAAAACTTTCTGAACCGCGACTTCACCATCCAGCTCCCGGCCAACTATCAACCAGGAACTCCCTACCCCGTCTTCTACGGTGGCAACGGATGCGGCTCCATGCCCCCCCTCTCCGGTGGGGCCTTCACCGTTCCGGGCACGGATGGCGCCATCAAGGTGGGCCTGCAGCAGGTGGGCTTGAATTCAAACGGCAACTGTTTTGCCGACGGCGGGATCCGCTGCGCCCCCAACATCGCGAACGTGGCCGACTGTCAGAACGGGCCCGAGGTCCCCTACTTTCTGGCCGTGCAGAACTGGGTCGAAGCGAACTTCTGCGTCGACATGGGCAAGGAGTTCGCCGGCGGTCTCAGCAGCGGCGCCTGGGAAGCTCTGCTGGCGGGCTGCGCAACGGCTACCACGCTGCGGGGCAACTACCCGCTGGCGGGAGGCTTGCGCGAAAATCGATGGAAGTGCAATGGCCCCATCGCCTTGTTCCAGATCGTGTCGGACGTCGACATGAACAATCCCGTCGGGCCGCTCCCCAAGATTTTCACCATTGAAGACAGCTTTGGCTCAGCGCCGGACCGTGACGAAATCTTGGCCAGAAACGGCTGCGTCGGAAAAGCCACCGCGCCCTTCGACCCCAAGTTCCCCGCCTGCGTGAAGTACACCGGCTGCCCCGACACCTATCCCGTCGTCTGGTGCGAATTTGCCGGCGGCTCACACGCCAATCCCACCTATAACGGCGTCAATTACTTGAACGCCGTGGCGCCGTTCATGCTGGGGCTGCCTCCCGCGCCCTGACCAGCGCCAGCGACGCGAAAACCGCTGTCGCAGGCCCACTGTCGCGAGCCTGGCCTGGTGCGAGGTGACGACCTTATTTCGTGCTGGAGCGGACGGCGCCCCAGTTGCAGTCGGAGCAACCGGTGATGCGGTTCCCTTTGACGCGCAACTTCTTGGTCAGGTCGACCACGGCGCCACAGGTCTCACAGCGGTCCGAGCTGTCCGAATGGTCGTGGCCGGGCTTCGAGGTCTCGATCGATGAGGTCAGCATGTTGGGTTACACAGCAGCCTTCATGCCACAACCGGCATTCGGTCATTTCAGCTAGTTGCGACCGAACGATGCGCCTCGTCTATGACTAGGGCTATGACTTGGCTATGACCAACCTCGGGTTAATCAATGACCAGGCCCTGGTCGGGCTCCGGTCCCTATTGAGCGCCGGTTAGCTTGGCGATCGCGTCGAACCATTGCTTGGCCATGAAGGCGAAGCCGATGTCGTTTGGATGCACGCCATCCGTGTACAGGCCGTTGGCGGGGAAATTCGTGTACATGTCGACCAAGCTGACATGCTTGCCGGCGGCCTGAAAGCTCGCCACCTCGCTCGCCACGAACGCGTTATAGCTCACGTCGAAGGTCCGATTCGCCGGGGTGATCTGCGCGACGATGACCTGGCTGCTGGGGCGCAGGGTGGTGAGCTTGGTCAGCAGGGCGTGCAGTTGATCGTGCACAGTCGTTTGGGCACCGCCGCCATTGTTGGTGCCGATCATGAGCGTGATGATGTTGGGGAAAGCTGGCGGGCGCGCGTTGGCGCCGCTGGCGATGCCGTCAAGCCAATGACCGCCATAGGGGTCGCGATCCGCGCCGCCGTACCGCTGGAACGTCGCCGTGTCCAGGCCGTCGAGATTGTTGTTGATGTCATTGATCGTGTAGGAGCTGTGGCCTTCGTTGTGTCGCTGGTCCATTGGCAAGGGATTCGTGGTGGTGGTGACCTGGCTATACACCGAGCTGCCGAGGTACAGCACGTTTCGGCCGGACTGCTTGAGCAAGTTATAGAGCGGGCCCCGGTACCCGGCATTCGTGGGGACAGGCCCCCCGACGGTGATTGAGTCGCCGATCGGCATGATGGTGCAAGGCGAGCCATTCGACGGGCAAGGATTGAACGCTTGTGCGCCGTCGACGTTCGAATCGCCGCCAGCTTCTCTGACGGTGTCGGTCAGGGAATCCACCAATCCGCCGTCAGCCACAAACGTGTCGCCCCCGGTACCACCGGTCGCCGAACCGCCCCCGCCCGATCCGACGCCGCCCGAGCCACCACCGGTCGCCGCACCGCCCGAGCCCGATGCGTCAACGCCCGGAGCGGCGACGCCGCCCGAACCGGCACTTGATGTTCCTCCGGTTCCATTCGTCGAGCCGCCGCTGTCGGCACAGGCAGGAAAGACCGGTGCGGAAAGCAATGCACCGAGGACCCAGGACCAAGAAACAGCCGCGCCCTTACGCATCTTTGGAGCAGACGTCACAAGACCGTCGACCAGGCAGGATAGTTCGCCTGGGG
>DATLVT010000623.1:0-5168 GCA_035577105.1 Polyangia bacterium | reverse complement strand
CGATCGACCTGCTGCTGACCGACGTGGTGATGCCCGAGATGAACGGACGCGTCCTGGCCGAACAGCTGCGCCTGGAACGCCCCGACATCGACGTGATTCTCATGTCCGGTTATCCCGACAAGGCCATCGGCAACCACGGCGTCATCGATCCCCCCATCGCCTTCCTGCAAAAGCCCGTCACCCCGCTGACCTTGACCGCGCTGGTGCGCCGGGTGCTGGACACGCGGAAGCGGCAGCGCGGCGTCTAGCCCCGGACCGGTTCCGATGGGTCGCATCGCCACTCTGGTTCTCGTCTCGCCTGCCGGCGACTTGCTGGGGATGCTCCCGCCGGTCCCGCTGGCCTGCCCCTACTGGCCGGAGAGCGCCGATGTCGTGGCTGCCGTGGATTCGCGCTTCGGCGCCCAGGTCGTCGTGCTGCGCTTGCTCCTGGCCGAGCGGCCCGCGCAGCCCGGGGGAGCGGTCACCTATCTGGCCGAGCTCAGCTCCGGTGCGGCGAGCGTCGAGCTCTTACCGATCCCCGAACGGCTGCGGCGGCGGGCGCTGTGCAGCGACGAACGGCGCATGCCCTGGGCGATGCTGGGGGGACCGGCACGCAGCCTCGATTGGGCTCGGGCCGCGCTCGAGCCAACCGGACAGGGCTCGTTCCGGGCGGTTCAGCAGCGAAGCTGGAACCTCTCGACGCTGTGGCGTCTGGAACCGGCGTCGGCAGAGGCGTCCACCGTCTGGCTCAAGCAGGTGCCGCATTTCATGAGACAGGAGAGCACGGTGCTGCGCTGGTTGAACGGCGCCGTGCCCGGCAGCGCCCCGACGCTTCTGGCTGCCGACGACAGCGGTCGCAGTCTTCTCGGTCACGTCGCCGGCGACGATCTCTACGCGGCGCCGGTCGCCATGCGGCGTCTGATCAACGAGCAGCTTCACGTCGTCCAGCGCGCCGCCGCGGAATCCGTGGGCGAGCTGCTGGGGCTGGCGATCCCCGACCTGCGAGGCGACAGGCGTGCCGCGGACATTCGCCAGAAACTCTTGACGTGGTCACCGGGTTACCCGGGCCTCGATGCGCTGTTGCGCAGGCTCGACGAGCAGCTGGCGCGCCTGGAGGAATGCGGGCTGCCGGCGACGCTCGTCCACGCCGACAACCACCCAGGAAACGCGCGTGGGTCGCCGCGTGGTGTGTGCCTGCTCGACTGGGGCGAAGCATACATAGGCAATCCGGTCACTGACCTGCTCGGCGCGATCGGCGGTCTGTCAGACGTGGAAGCAGCCCCCTTGAAGGCCGAATGGTGCGCGAGCTGGAAACGCCTGGCCCCTCGATCGAACCCAGAGCTGGCGCTGGCGCTGGCGCCGTTCGTCTCGGCGCTGCACGGCGCGGCGACCTACGCCCACTTCGTCGCGCAGATCGAGGAGAGCGAGTGGCCCTATCACAGCCAGGACGTGCCTCGCTGCCTCGAAGCAGCCGGCCAGCTCGTGGCTGCCGGCTAGGCCCTTGCGCCCGTCGTCGCGCCGGTGGCGCAAGATGTTCCACCCCTGTCTACTGCATCATCGGCGGGGGGCAGTCGGCGGCCTTGACCGAGGTGATCCAGTCGGAGATCAGCTTGGTGCCGTCGGTGTCGACGACCACCGTGCCGATCTGGGGCATGCGGATCATGTTCACGGTCGAGGTCGAGCTCATGCGCAGGTACATGACGGACTTGGCCGGCATCCCGGGGACCAGATCCAGCGCGCCAGGCACGCCGATCTCGCCCTTCATGGGCGGGGTGCTGCAGATGCCGCGCTTCTTCAGATCCGTGTCGTGGCGAAAGTCGATGTTGTAGAAGACGGCGTCGGGGCGGTGGCAATAGCTGCAGTTGGCGTGCAGATACGACAGGGCGCGGTCGGCGATGGTGGTCCCCGCCGGCGGGCCGGTGATCTGGCCGGGGATGGCATAGGGGGTGACCAGGGGCGTCTTCTTGGCCGGCGCGGTCTCGAACATGTTCAGGGCGATCATGCTGTCCAGCTGGTTCTTCTGCATGCCCGCCGGTCCGACCATGCGGTTCAGCTGCACCGTCTCGGTCCCGATGAACGATCCGACCGGTTCGTTGTGGCAGACCATGCAGTCTTTGCGGCTGGGATAATTCCAGGCCACCGTGCGCATCCCGGTGTTGAACATCACCGACAGGCGATCGGGCGCCACGATCGTGGCCTCGGTCTGCGCTTCATTCCACTGGTACGAATAGCCAACCCACTGTTTGGCGGCCATCCGCATGAACAGGCGCGTCTCCACCAGCTTGCTGTCGAAGAGAAAGTTCTTCACCACCACGGTGCCGACCGGCATCACCCAGCGTCCGTCGTCGGCGGGCGGCAGACAGTTCGGATAGTTGTTGGGATCCAGCGTGCAGCACTCGTCGCCCATCTTCAAAGTGGCCGCTGTCGTGTTGGAACAGTCCTTGACGTGGATCTTGCCGCCCGGCGGCAGCGCGATGCCGCGGGTCTTGCCGGCGCCGTCCGACCACAAGGGAGCGTTCACCTCGTAAGCGAAGATCCGCGAGGCCATCTTGGTGACGTTCTGCGGATCCATGCAGCCGGTCTGGCTCAGCTTCTCGTACGGGTGATCGATGTCCAGCGGTGGCTGGCAGGTGCCCGGGATGGGCATCATGGCCACGACGTCTGGCGGGCTGTCGATCCCGCTGTCGAGCGGCTGCGCGCCGCCGCTGCCGCTGCCCCCGCTGCCGCCACCGCCCCCGCTGCCCCCCGAGGTGCCACCGGAGGCGCTGCCGCCCGATCCGGAGACCTCGGGCCCGCTGTCCGGGCCGTTGTTGACCGGGGCCGGCGTGGTGCAGCCAACCGCCAAAGCCAGAGAGGTTACAAGAATGCCTGCGGAAAAATCGTTCGACCTCATGATCCGATCCAGACTAGCGCCGATGTCCTTGCCCGTCCACGGATTCGACGCGGGGCGGGCGCCGCGCCGCGCATCAGCGGGTCAGGTTGTAGACCAGGGCGCGCAGGGTGCCCACGTCGAAGGGTTTGTTTATGCGTGGGTTGGGCACGCTGCCCAGAAAATCGCGGACCGGCGCGGTGAAGGCGCCGCCCGACATGAACACGATCCTCTCGGCCTGCTGGGGCATCTGCCTGGTCAGGGCCGCGTGCAGGTCCATCCCGGTCATGTCCGGCATCATCAGGTCGCTGAAGATGACGTCATAACGTTCGCCGCGCGTCACCAGCTCCAGGGCCGCGCGGGCGCTGGTCACCGTCATGACGTCGTGCTCGCCGATCAACATCCGGCGAATCACCGTGCCCAGCATCTCCTCGTCATCGACGACCAGGACCCGTCCCCGCCGTGCTGGCCGCGGCGCCGGGGTCACGGCGTCGGGCGTCACCGCGTCGCCCTTGGCGGCCGGCAGCAGGATCCGGAACACAGAGCCCTTTCCTTCCTCGCTCTCCACGCTGATGGCACCGCCCATCTCCGAGATCAGACGGTGGCAGATCGAAAGGCCCAGGCCGGTGCCCACACCCTCCGGCTTGGTGGTGAAGAACGCGTCGAAGATCTTGCTGCGCACCGCCTCGGACATGCCGGACCCGGTGTCGCGCACCTCGACAGCGACGCGCCCGTCATCCCCGGCGGCCAGCGCCGTGGTTATCCGGATCTCGTTTCCGGCGGGGTTGCCTTCGCGAATGGCCTGGGCGGCGTTCACGATCAAGTTCAAGAACACCTGCCCCATCCGTGATTCGTTGCCCTGGACCATGGGAACCTTGCCATAGTTCTTGGTCAGCCGGGCCCGGTTGCGGATCTCGTTCCAGGCGATGCGCAGCGACGAATCCATGATCCGGTGCACGTCGATGGGGCGGCTCTCGCTGGCGTCGACGCGCGAGAAGATCTTCACGTCCTTGACGATCTGCCGCACCCGATCGGCGGCCTCGCGCGCATCGCGCAGCGGCTCCTCGATGTCTCGCAGCCCCTTCATCCCCTCCTCCGGCGACCGGCCCCCCTTCAGCAGGGCCGCGACGGACAGCGCCACCACGTCCAGGTTCGCCACCAGCGCCGCCAGCGGGTTGTTGATCTCGTGCGCCACGCCGGCCGCCAGCGTCCCCACGGACGCCATGCGATCGGTGATCAGCAGCTGCTCCTGCATCTTTCGCTGCTGCGCCCGGATGGCCGCCTCGCGCAGCTCGCGCTCGATGGCGGGGATGAGGCGCGCGAACTTGCCCTTGGTCAGGAAGTCCTGAGCGCCGGCCCGCATGGCGTCGACGGCCATCTCGTCGTCGATGGTTCCCGACACGATGATGAACGGGATGTCGACCTGCTGCTCCTTCAACACCGCCAGCGCGTCGGGCGCGCTGAAGGTGGGCATCGAAAAATCGGAGAGCACCAGGTCCCAGGGGCGGGTCAGGGCCTCCGCCATGGCCGCGCCGGTGTCGACGCGTTCATGGTGCACGTCATAGCCGCTCTTGCGGAGATGGCGCAGGACCAGCGCCGCGTCGTTCTCGTCGTCCTCGACCAGCAGGATGCGCAGCGACCGTCGGTCGCCGGCTTTTTCAGACGTGTTATCGGACATGGGGAGGTACCCGACGATTCAGACCCAGCCAGTACAAGCCCAGATCGCGGGTGGCCTCCAGGAACTGGCCAAAATCGACCGGCTTCTGCACGTAACTGTTCGCGCCCAGACGGTAGCTCTCGACGATGTCCCGTTCCTCGAGCGATGACGTCAGCACCACCACGGGAATGAACTTGCTCGGCAGGTGCTGGCGCAGTCGCTCCAGCACCTGCAATCCGCCCAGCCGGGGCAGGTTCAGGTCCAGCAAGATCAGCTCGGGCATGCGCTGGGGATCACGTCCGGCGTAGGCGCCCTGGCACAGGAGAAAATCCAGCGCCGCGCTCCCGTCCCGGACCACCTCGATCTGATCGCGCAGCTTGCTCTGCTCGAAGGCGCGCAACGTCAGCGCGATGTCGTCTTCGTTGTCTTCGACCAGCAAGATTCGTGGACTCACTCGTTGCCTCCCGTCGGCTTGAGCGTGAACAGAAACGTCGCGCCGCAATCAACTTCGGATTGGGCCCAGATCTTGCCGCCGTGGCGTTCGATGATCCGTCCCACGATGGCCAGGCCGATCCCCGTCCCCTCGAAGGCGCTGGCGGCGTGGAAACGCTGGAAGGGCTGAAACAGCCGGTTGGCCCGGGCCGCGTCGAACCCGACCCCGTC
>DATLVT010000622.1:0-8863 GCA_035577105.1 Polyangia bacterium | reverse complement strand
AGACGCTGGAACTCTTTCGCAGTTTTTATCGCAAGCCGCGCTCGCTGGACGCGCTGCTGGATGCCGTGCAGTTGCAAGAGAAGCGGACCGCCTGGGTGGGAAAGCTGTCGGGCGGACAGAAGCAGCGCCTGGCCCTGGCCTGCGCGCTGATCGGCGATCCGGAGATCTTGTTTCTGGACGAACCGACCACCGGCCTTGACCCGCAATCGCGCCGCCAGGTCTGGCAACTGGTGGGCGACTATCGCGCCGCGGGCGGAACCGTCCTGCTGACCACGCATTACATGGAAGAAGCAGAGCGCCTGTGCGATCGGGTGGCCATCGTCGATCGCGGTCGCATCATCAGCCAGGGTTCGCCGCGGGCGTTGATCGCGGCGCTGGGGGCCGATCACGTCATCGAGTTCGGCGTGGGCGGCGACACCGAGCGCGAGCTGCGGCCGACGCTGGAGGCGCTGCCCGCCGTGACGGCGGTTCGCCGCGAGGCCGGCAACTGGCTTCTGGTCTCCGCCGAGCCACACCGCGCGCTGCCGGCGCTGATCGCCCAGCTGCAATCCATCAACGTCCCCCTGGAACGCCTGGCCACCCGCCAGGCAACTCTGGAAGACGTCTTCGTCGCCCTGACCGGCCGCTCCTTACGCGAAGACTGACCCTCCGTCCCTGGATCCGGATCCGAGGACGATCGCTCGAGCCGCGCCGCCCGTCATCACCCATCACCTCTTAAGTTGTCTTGCCAGGGGGACTGCACGCCAGAGTCGCACAGCCAGAAGAAGAGGGCGCGCTGTTCGAGGTACTCCAGCGTGGCGATCTCGACCAGCGCCGGCGGCATGGAGTCGATGTTCATTCCTTCCCAGTCGAAACCGGGAATGCCCTGGGTCATGGCGCGCAGGCCGGCGGTGCTCAGCTTGTCGCGGCAGCGCCACAGTCGCTGCACGGTCATGCCGGCCGCCTGACCGAACAGTTCGGGCGGCGCCAGCGTGGTGGGCAGCGCCACGCGATCGAGGCCGGCGCTCCAGCACAGCCAGCACAGGCTGTTCCACTCGCGGCGGGCCAGCCGCAGCAGCGATGGCAGCGAGCCGAAATCCAGCGGCAGCTCTTCCGCGACCTTGACCAGCGTCGGCTGGGCCTGGGGCGCCGCTTGCGCGGCGCCGGCCGCCGGGTCGGCTTCGTCATCGACGACGATCTCCTCGAAGTCCCAGGTCTCGAGGGGCACCGGACCAGCGGGCAGCAGGGGCGACAGGTCGGGGAGCAACCAGGGGCGCTTGTGCTGGCCCTGGCCGTCCTTGCGCAGCAGCTCGGCGACGGCCTGGCGGATGTTCATCAGGCGGGTGGCGAATTTCTGGGCGACGGCGCGCACGGCGTCGATGTCCTGGTCGGGTCGGTCGGGCACCTCGGAGAAGATCTTTTCCACCGGGCTTCGGGCCGGCCAGAAATCGAACACCGGAAAAAGCACGCGCCCGTAGCCGAGCAGGAAGTCCCGCTGTTCTTGCCAAGCGGGAGGCAAGCTCTCGGCGTCCAGCCGGGCGGCCATCGGGTGGCCGCGATGCAGCTGCAGCAGCGCCCGCGTCACCTTGCCCTCGTACATCGCCGGATCCAGCAACAGGGCGGCCTCGACCAGATCCAGCGACACGGTGTCGGCGCCGTCGCGGGCGGCGGCGATGGCGCGCAGCAGTTGAGCCGCGTCGCCGCCGCGGACCAGCCCGTTGACCAGCAGGGGCAGCTTGCCGTCGGCGGCCTTCATCAGCTGCACCGCCAGCTCTGCGCTGGCTTGTCCGGTCAGCGGGAGCTGTCGGCTGGAGACCCGCAGCCGCAGTTCGTCGGCCGAGCGGGCCTGGGCCGCGGCGCGCGCCGTGGCCACCACCGCCTCGCCCAGGCGTCCTTCGTTTTCCAGCGCATCGGCCAGGGCCAGCCACTGCTGGGCGGAATCATCGCCGCCGGCGGTCGTCGGCGGGTTCAGCGCGAAGACGGGAGAGGCGGCCAGGCTCTCCGCCGACACGGCGACGCCCAGTTGCAACCGGCGCACCTCGACGCCTTCATCGTCGTGCAGCGTCCATTCGCCCACGGCCTGGTCGCGTTCGAAAAAACCGCGCTCTTCGCTGATGCGCCGGTTGGCGTAGGCGCCGACGTTCAGATGCGTCTGCCGGTACGGTCCGCTGCGCTGGCCGTCGCGAAAGTGGGATTCTTCCTGCAGCGCGCCGGTGGGCAAGAACCGCTGCCACAGGCCATTCGGGCGTCCGCTCTGGTATTCGTCTCGTTCCAGCAGCACGCCGTCCCGCGACCAGCGCTGCCACACCCCCTGCATCTCGGCGTTGTCCGAGTAGGTGCCGGAGATCCAGCGATCGCCTTGCTCTTCGAAGTGCGCGTCGGCTGAAACACTGGCCGGACGCTGCGGAAAGGGTTTTCCGCTGGGCAAGATGTGGACGCCGGCTCTGTCGAACCAGCGCTGGTGCAGAAACGTGCCGCGGTCGTAGTCGATCTGCATGCGCCAGGCGCCGGGGGGAACGCAACAGGCCTGCATCGGCTCGGCCGCGGGGTGCTCCGAGCCGTGGGCCACCATGGGCCCGGTCAGCAGGCCCGCTTCATAGCGCATCTCACGCGCCAGCGATCCGTCGGGATGAAACAGGCGCGCCACGCCGTGGGGCTGATCGTTGTCGAACGGTGTCTCGGCGCGCAGGCTGCCGTCCGCGCGCCAGGTCCGCAGCAGGCCCTGCTTGCGGCCGTCGTCGCCCGTCGGTTCAAGCTGCCATTCCTGGGCGGCGTCGATCCAGGCGGCCGCGGCGGGAACGTCGGCGGGACGCTGCGGGGAGCCAGCCATGGCTAGACCATAGCGTGAAACATTCGAGGCGTCTCAGTTGACGTCTGGATCCTTGGAATCCGACTGGTCCGGCATCCCTTCGGGCAGACCACTGTCCAGATCTTCTTCGGACAGCGGCGCCGAGATGCGATAGCTGTCGCTGAGCCAGTTGCTGAGATCCGCGGAACGGCATCGCTCCGAACAGAACGGACGGTGGGGGCGGGCCGCTGAATTGGGATCCAGTGGTCGATGACAGGTGGGGCAGGTGGGGCAGACGTCTCTGGCCACCTTGCAAAGATAGGCGGGGAGCACGAAATCGTCCAGTGACGGAATGCGCCAACAAGGGCGGAAATCAGGGCAAAAGCGCGGTCAAACGCCCGCAAAATTCACGCCGTCGTTGTGGAAACGAATTCGGAAGAGTAGAAGTAGCGGCAATCATGGACAGGCCGCTGGTCCTTTCATGCGCGTTCGGCGGTCATTCATGACCGAGACGCAATCCGCCCCGGGCAACCCGGAGCGGGAACGCCGCAGAGCCGCCGCCCTGGATCGCTATGCGATCGTGGGGACGCCGGCCGAACCTGCGTTCGATCGTCTCTGTCAGGCGGCGGCCAAGCTGCTGCGCGCGCCGGCGGCGGTGGTGGTGTTCGCCGACGGCGAGCGGCGCTGGTGCAAATCGTCCTGCGGGTTTGGTGAGCGCGAGGCCGCCAGCGACACCGCCCTGGTCGAGGAGACCATCAACCAGGACGGCGTGTTGCTGATCGAAGACGCGGCCGTCGATCCCCGCTTTCGTGAGGACGGCTGGGTGCGCGGGTTGCCCAAGGTGCGTTTCTTTGCCGGGGCGCCGCTGCGCACACCCGAGGGGATCAACGTAGGCGCGCTGGCGGTGTTTGATTCGGCCCCGCGGGCGCCGTCCGATCTCGACTGTGATGCGCTGCTGACGCTGGCCGCCGTGGTGATGGACGAGGCTGAATTGCGGGCCACCGTCGAGAACCGCGCTGGCTCGCGCGCCGACGCGAACCTGGCCCAGAACGAGCGCCTGGCGTCGCTGGGGACGCTGGCGGCCGGCGTGGCCCACGAGATCAACAATCCGCTGACCTACGTGCTGGCCAACGTCGGCTTTGTCGCCGATCGGCTGGATCGCCTGGGGCGCAGCCTGCCTTCCGGCATCACCCTCAAGTGGGCCGACGAGCTGGGCGAGCTGGGCGCGGCCCTGGCAGAGGCGCAGGAGGGGGCGCTGCGGGTGCGGCGCATCGTGCGCGACCTGCGAATTTTTTCGCAGAACGACGAGGAAAAGCCGGTGCCGGTCAATCTGCACCGTGCCCTGGAGTCTGCGATCACCGTGGCCCTGAACGAGATCGGACCGCGGGCGCGGCTGATCCGTCAGTTCGGGCCAGTGCCCCCGGTCGACGCCAACGAGGCGCGCCTGGCCCAGCTGTTCCTGAACCTGCTGGTGAACGCCGCCCAGGCGATCGGGTCGGGCGGGGCAGAGGCCAACGAGATCCGCGTCGCCACGGAGACCGACATCGACGGCCGGGCCGTGGTGCGCGTGCAAGACACCGGCAGCGGCATCGCCGGCGAGGCGATCGGGCGCGTGTTCGATCCGTTCTTCACCACCAAGCCGCTGGGGGGCGGACTGGGGCTGGGACTCTTCGTCTGCCACGGGATCGTCAAGGGGCTGGGTGGCGACATCGCCGTCGACAGCGCTCCGGGCCGTGGCACCACGTTTCGCGTCACCTTTCCCGCCAGCGAGCACGGCGGGGGCGCCGGCCCTGGTGGTGATCGCGCCGCCGGCGGCAAGGTGGCGCCCGAGACGACGCCCCTGCCCGGTGGATCCTTGTCCAGTGGGCGGCCGACCTCGCCGACGGAGTAAGCATTTCGTCGCTGCCGGCGGGATTCCGCGGCGGGTTTCGGGTAAAAATCGGACGCTTGATGGTGAAGGTGGTGCGATCGCTGCGGCAGTTGCCGCGCCTGGTCTGGTTGCTGGGGTTGGCCAGCCTTCTCAACGACGTCTCCAGCGAGGCGATCTTTCCGCTGTTGCCGCTCTTCCTGTCGTCGCTGGGGGCGCCCATGCGGTTCCTGGGCCTCATCGAGGGCAGCGCCGACGCCCTGTCCAGCGTCATCAAGATGATCGCCGGCCGACTGTCCGATCGGGGCCCGCGCCGGCTGATGGTGACCGGCGGTTACCTGATGCCGGCGCTGGCGCGGGCGGCCATCGCGGCGGCGCTGGCCCCCTGGCAGGTGCTGGCGGCGCGGCTCTTCGATCGGGCCGGCAAGGGCATTCGCTCGGGCCCGCGCGACGCCATGCTGGCCGACGCGGTGCCGGCCACCGAGCGCGGGCGTGCCTTCGGCCTCAACCGATCGATGGACCACCTGGGCGCGGCGGTGGGCCCGCTGATCGCGTTCGGCCTGCTGTCGCTGGGCGTCCGGCTGCGCACGGTGTTCGCGGTGGCGGCGATGATCGGGTTGATGGCGCCGTTCGTTCTGTTCCTGCGCCTGCGCGATCAGGCGCGCGCCGTCGAGAGCGAGCACGCCGCGGCGGCGCAGTCGGCGTCGCGCGGGCGGCTGCAACATGGGTTCGTGCCGTACCTGGTGGCGTGTGTTCTGTTCGCGCTGGGAAACTCCTCGGACGCCTTCCTGCTGGTGCGGGCGCGCGAGGTCGGCTGGTCGGCGGCGGCCCTGCCGCTGATCTGGCTGTTTCACCACCTGGTCAAGTCAGCGGTTGCCATCCCGGGAGGCGCCCTGTCGGATCGCCATTCACGGGCGCTGGTGGTGGCGGCGGGGTGGGGCGCCTATGCGGTGACCTATCTCGGGTTCGGCTTTGCCCAGGCGCGCTGGCAGATCCTGGTCCTGTTCGTCGCTTACGCGCTTTATCACGGCCTGGCGGAGGGCGCCGAGCGGGCCATCATCGCCGACCTGGCCGAGACCGGCGCGCGCGGGCGGGCCTTCGGGCTTTATCACGGCTGCGTGGGCGTGGCGGCGCTGCCGGCGGGCCTGGCCACGGGCTGGCTGTGGGACAGTCTGGGTGCGCGCTGGGCGCTGGGGATGAACGCGGTCTTCGCCGCCATCGCCTCGGCCTTTCTGGCGTCGCTGGCCTTCGGGGGGCCGCTGCGGCGTCGCCCGGGCGGGGCCGTGACCGGGCCCGGGTCAGCGTGACTCAGGCGTCGCCGGCGTCCCGGCTGGCGATGGTCAGCTGCTCGCGACGAACACGCAGGACCTCGCGGACGATGATCTGTAACGCCGCCACCACCGGCACCGCGACGATGGCGCCGATGATGCCGCCAATCTCGCCCAGGAACAGCACCGACAGCGTCACCACCAGCGGGTTGACGTGCACGGTGCGCCGGAAGATCAGCGGGCTCAGTACGTTGCCCTCCAGCTGGCCGTAGGCGACGAAGTACGCCGCGCTGGCCACCGCGTGCCAGGGCCCACCGGTCACCAGCGAGATGAGGCTGATGGCGATGCCGGCGACGGCCGGGCCGGCGTAAGGAACGGTGCTGGAGAAACCGCTGATGATTCCCAGCGGCAGAAAAAACGGGACGCCGTTGATGGCCAGGAAGATGGTGGTCAGGGTCGCGTTGATGGAACAGATCAAGATCAGTCCGCCGACATAGCCGCCCACCGATTGATAGATCTTGTGCAGGACGTTGCGGTACATGACCACGCGCTCGGAGCGGGCCTCGACCAGGGCCGCCTGCACCAGGCGGCCGCCGAAGATCAACATGAAGACGGTGAGGAAGAAGATGGTGACGGCGGCCGCCACCATGCTGATGATCCCGCCCAGCGCCGACAGGATGGGCGCCGCCGCGCCTTCCAGCATCTCCGGGACCTTCTGTTCGAACCCGGTGACCTTGCTGGACAGGTCGAATCGACCGTCCGCCATCTGGAACAGGCGATTCGCGCGCAGCGACTTGACGTAGCCGGGCGCCAGCTTGACCAGCATTTTTCCCTGGCTGATGGCCGGAGGGATGACGGTGAAGCCGATCCCGGTCTGCACGCCCAGCAACGACACCATGACGATGGCGATGGCCATCGTGCGCGGAACGCGCCTCTTGGTCAGCATCACCACCACGTGATTGAGGGCGATGGCCAGCAGCAGCGCCGTGCTGGTGAGGGTCACCGCCACCAGGGACTGACTGACCGCCATCACCAGCGCCGTCACCAGCAGCACGCCGAAGCAGACGGTGAACACCGTCTTCAGGGTGACCTGGGAGCGACGAATTTCTGGGCTAGGTTGGATCAATCACGTCCCCTCCTGGGGAGGGCGCTATGGTGCGAGATCAGGATTGATATGTCCACCCATCGAGGGTTCAGTCGACAGATCACAGCACGGCGCGCAGAAAATCGACTTCTCGCCGTCGCGAAAAAATCTCGAATCCGCGCAGGGCCGTGCGCTGCCGTCCCGACGGATCGCCCAGAGAGCGCAGGCAGGTCTCGGCCAGGGCGGGGTAGTCGGCGAAGACCACGCCGTCTTCGAAGGGTTGTTCGCCGGCGGGATCGCTGCCCCGTTCGGAGACCACGAAGCAGCGATTGGCCAGCAGGTACGACACACGGACGATCTCGAACACCTTCGCCTCGTAAAGGTGCAGGTTGAGGATGATCTTGGAACGGGCGTACAGCGCGTCGCGGGCCGCCCCGTAGACGCCGAACACCGGCACGACGTTGGCCCCGGCGTCGTGCAGGGTCTGCAGGACGGCCACCCGCCGTTCCACCAGCGATCCGACGAACAGCACGTCGATGTCTTGCTGGGGGGCGGGCGCGATCCGGGTCAACTCGGGCACGTAGCCGACGGGGACGTGGCGGGCGATGACGCCCAGGCGGGCCAGCGCGGCGATGTTGGCCACGCTGTAATCCCAGACCTCGTGTTGCTTGAACAGCGTGAGCAGCTCGCGCGTCAGCCAGGGCGAATCGTCGTAGATCTGCTCCAGGTTGTAGAGGACGGAGCCGGGGGACAGGCGATGGGAAAGGTTGAGGTGGGTGATCAGGTTGGCGCCGAAGACGATCGTGCGGCGATCGGGATGAAAGGTCTCGTCGCTGAGGATCGAATCATGGCCCAGCGACAGGAGGGCGTGGTGGACCGTCTCGGCGGCTTCACGGAAGGCCTCGCCGTGGGCATAGCCGGGGTCGCTGGCGATGGTCACCGCGAAACGCTTCTGCATTCACCAGCCCCGTCGACGGGCGATCGATTTGCTTGTTCGGTCCATCCTGCGCGAAGATTACGCCGGTGCCGAACTTTTCGCGCCCCCCCAAAGGACGCCGCGAAGCATGACCAGCGTCGCCGAGCCGCGCGTATCGATCATCATTCCGGTGCACAACCAGTGGCCGTACACCTGGAAGTGCCTGATGGCGATCGCCGCCGCCACCCGCGATGTTCCACACGAGGTTATCGTCGTCGACAACGGGTCGACCGACGAGACCGCCCCCGCGCTGGCTGCCCTGGAAAACGTCCGCCACCGGCGCAATGACGCCAACCTTGGGTTCGGCGCCGCCTGCAACCAGGGGGCGTCGATGGCGCGGGCGCCTTCGCTGCTGTTCCTGAACAACGACACCGAACCGCAGCCGGGCTGGCTGTCGGCGATGGTCCGCGTGGCGGACGCCGATCCGCGCATCGCTGCGGTCAACCCACGCCTGGTGTTCCCCGACGGGACCATTCAGCATGCCGGCTTCATCGTCGCCTATGGTTTTCCGTACCCGGTGTCGGTCATCCCGCGTGAATACCGCAAGCCCGCCGGCGCCGCCAGTGAACGGGTCGAGCTGCGCGCCGCCTCGGGCGCCTGCCTGCTGGTACAGACGGCGATCTTCGGCGCGCTGAAGGGATTCGACGACGCCTTCATCAACGGGTACGAGGACATCGACCTGTGCTTTCGCATCGGTCAGGCCGGCGGGCGGATCATCTATGCGCCGGACGCCGTCGTGGTTCATCACGAGGCGATGAGCGGGGGGCGGTTCAAGAACGAAGCGGTGAACCTGGATCGTTTCCAGCAGCGCTGGATGCGGCGCTGGGATCGCTTTGACTACGATTACCGCACCAAGGCCGGCCGGGCGCCCACGGATCCGGCTCGGCCGGGGGTCAGCGTG
>DATLVT010000621.1:0-11538 GCA_035577105.1 Polyangia bacterium | reverse complement strand
AGTCCGAGAAGACGTTGAGCTGGGTGTCGAGCGTGGTGCGCGTGGAGAAGTCCGGGGCGTAGACGCCCGACCAGCGGAAGGTCTTGCCGGGGACCCGCTCCAGGCCCGCCAGATCGACGGCGTGCGATTCGAACAGCTTGGTGTGCCCGTCGGGGAAGTCGGTGCCGACCACGCCGGTGAGGCGCACCGGCGCCAGGAACGACGCCGCCACCGAGAAGTACGACGCCGCGCCGCCCAGCACGTCGGCGCGCTTTCCGACGCGCGTCTCCACGGTGTCCAGGCCGACCGAGCCCACCACCAGCAAAGAAGACGAAGAAGACGAAGACGGACCGTTTGGACTGCTCTTGCTCACAGGTACCTCCCATAGAGAATGCGCAGCCGCTCCCGCGCCGGGGCCGGGATCGACTCTCGCGAGGTCATGATGGCGTTCTCGGCGGCGTGGCCGCACCCGCAGCTTCGCGGCCGACCGGCCAGCCTGGGCAGCGCCCCGCGCACGATCTCCTTGGCGCGGGCCACGTTGGCCGTCAGCACGGCGATCACCGCCGAGGCCGTCACCGCTTCTTCCTCGGCGTGCCAGCAGTCGTAATCGGTCACCAGGGCCAGGCTGACGAAGCACAGCTCGGCTTCCCGACACAGCTTGGCCTCGGTGGCGGCGGTCATGCCGATGGTGTCGGCGCCCCAGGTCCGGTGCAGGTCCGATTCGGCGCGCGTGGAGAACTGCGGGCCTTCCATGCAGACGTACGTTCCGCCACGGTGCAGCCGCCGCGGGCGGCCCGGCGGCCCCACGCGGCGCCGCTCGTCGTGGGCGACCGTCTGAAAGCCACCGGCCACCGCCACCTCGCCGACGACGCCCGCCAGTTCGGCGCAGGTCGGGTCGGCAAAGCTGACGTGGCCGACCACGCCGTCGCCGAAGAACGTCGACGGTCGGCGGAAGGTCTTGTCGATGAATTGATCGACGAGCACCAGATCGCCGGGTTCGATCCCCTCGCGCAGCGAACCGACCGCCGACACCGACAGCACGCGCTGGACGCCCAGCTGCTTCAGGGCGTGCACGTTCGCCCGATAGTTGATCTCCGACGGCAGCAGCCGGTGCCCGCGCCCGTGGCGGGCCAGAAACACCAGCCGCGCGCCGCCCAGCGTGCCGGTGACCAGCGGCCCGGAGGGCTCGCCAAAGGGCGTGGTCACCGCCTGCTCGCGCACGTCGGCGAGGCCGTCCAGATCGTAAAGGCCGCTGCCGCCCAGGACGCCCAGCGCGCCGGCGGCGGCGGCGGCGTCCGGAGCGCTGTCGCGCGGCGAAAAGACGGCTTCGGTCATGAACGCAGGCTTCTCCTATCACGATCCCCCGCCCCGCGGCGAGCCGAGTTACCAGCGGCGCAGCCGCGGCCGCGGGCGATGCGCTACCATGGTCGCGGCGTGCCTGAATCGCAGGACATCATCGACTATCTGGTGGCTCACGGCGCCTATGTCGAGGCGTCCCGCCAGTGCGTCGAACGGGGCGATCTGGCGCGGGCCATCCGCCTGCTGGAACGGGTCTGGCAATTCAGCGACGCCATCCCGCTGGCCATGACGATGGGCGATCGGCCGCTGGCGGTCCGGCTGTCGCTGGACGCCGGCCTTCCCGAGCGCGCCGCCGAGATCGCCGCCCTGATCGCCGACGACGCGCCGGCCGAGCTGACCGCCGCCGCCGACGCCTTTGCCAGCCGCGGGCGCTACTACGAGGCGGCGCGCGCCGCCGAGCGGGCCGCCGACCTGGCCGGCGCGGCCGCGCACTACCGTCGCGCCGGCGCCAACCTGGACGCCGCCCGCATTCTGGAATTGGCCGGCGATCACCATCAGGCCGGCGTCATCTATGAAGGGTTGGTTCAACACGGCACCGCCGACGAAGCCGCCGCCGCCCGCCTGGCCCTGGGCCGCCTGCTGGGACGCCTGGGCCACCACCAGGACGCCGCGCGCCTGCTGCAGGTGGCGGCACGCCACCCCCAGCATCGCCACGCCGCCAGCCGGGCCCTGTGCGGCGAGCTGCTGGGCCTGGGATTTCGGGAGGCCGCCACCGAGGTGCTGTCCCGGCTGCGCCAGGAAGCGCCCGAGCTGCCGCCCTCACCGGAGGCTTTTGTCGAAGTCGAACGCAGCGCCACCGTCGTCGAGGGACCGGCCGGGCGCGGGGTCGGTGTCGACATCGGGCTCTTGCGGCGGCGCTTTCGCATCGCCAAGATGCTGGGCGGCGGCGCCACCGCCCGGGTCTACCAGGCGGAGGACACGCTTCTGGGGCGCCCGGTGGCGGTCAAGCTGCTGGCCATCGGCGCCGGCGGAACCGGGGCCGAACGGAAGGCCTACCAGCGGTTCGCCCGCGAGGCCGAGGCGGCGGGTCGCCTGCGCCATCCCAACATCGTCACCCTGTACGACTTCGACGAGGCCCAGGGGCTGTTCGTGCTGGAGCTGATGACCGGGGGGACGCTGGCCGACCGCCTGCTGGCGAACGGACCCCTGACGCCGGCTGCGGCCCGCCGGCTGGCGCTCGATCTGCTGGCCGCCCTGGGCGCCGCCCACGAGCGCGGGATCGTCCATCGCGACGTCAAGCCGGCCAACATCTTCTTCGACGCCGCCGGCAACGCCAAGCTCAGCGACTTCGGCGCGGCGCACCTCATCGATTTCGGCCAGACCCAGACCGGGGGCCTCATCGGCACGCTGGCCACCATGTCGCCCGAACAGATCAGCGGCTCGCCCATCAGCTTCGCGGCGGATCTCTATGCGCTGGGCGTGACCTTGTTCGAGGCGCTGACCGGACGGCCCCCCTTCCTGGGTCCGGACATCGTCGCCCAGCACCTGTCCGAACCACCGGCGGCTCCGTCCGCCTTGCGCCCCGGCCTGGGCGACGAACACGATCAGGTCTTGCGCCGCGCCCTGGCCAAGGCGCCCACCGGCCGCTATCCGTCCGCGGAAAGCATGGCCGAGGCCATCCGTCGCTGGCCGACGGAGAGCACGCTGGGCGTCGCCGGCGCGGCGGCGGCCCCGGCGTCAGCGCCGCCCGTGATGGCCGGCGACCTCGACCCGCTCGCCGATGCCGCTGCCGACGCCGCCGTCGACGTCGGTCACGAGTTCGCGCGAACCGCGCAGGGCACGTTGTCGCTGGCGCGAGATCCCCGGGTCGGGCGCCCGGTGCTGCGCGACAGCCGCACGCAGCCGATCAGCGACGACGAGCTGGCCCGCCTGCGTCTGCTGGCCGCGGCGGGCGGCCCCCACGTCCAGCGCATCCTGGAGATCGCCACCGACCGCCGCCTGGTGGTGTACGAGGCGATCCCGGGTCCGGCGTTCCCCGTCGACGACCTGCCACCCGACGAACGCGCGCGCCTGGCCCCGCTGCTGGCCGAGCTGCAAACCATGGGCGCCGTCGCGCCCCCTCTGGCCGCCGCCCGGACGGACGGCGGCGTGGTGCTGCTGCTGGCGCCGCCGCTACCGGCGGGAGCAGCCCTGCCCTGACGGACCGACTACTTCTTTTCGGGCGATGCCTTGGCGGCGGTGGCCTTGCGATCCTCGCCGATCATCTTGCCGGCCGCGTTGAACTTGTGGAACCCGGAGGTGTCCAGGGCGTGGGCCGCCACGGAGCCGGCACCCAGCGGCTTGCTGGGCATGGTGGTGGCATGGCCGGGCACGTTGCCCTGGGCGTCGCCGAACACCAGCTCGCCGAATTTATCCAGGGCATGGAAATCGCCGACCATGGGCGGCGACCAGCCGGACGCCTGCTGCGCCTTGCCCTTGGGCACGTCCATGCGGAACATGTTCACGCGCCAGACGTCGCCCGGGCTGGGCGGCAGCTTGGGCCCTTCGGTGGCCAGTCCCTTGACGTCGTCCAGGGGGATGGCCATCTCGACCGTCCAGCCTTTGTCTTGATCTTCGCGCTTGTTCAGCGTGCCGTTGACGTGAACCTTGACGTTCATCTTCGAGTTCCACGAGTACGGCTTCTTCTTCGGATCGATGCTGTCCTCGTACTTGCGGTACGTGGGCAGATAGGTGTCAAAGACATTGCCGTTCGGCGCCACCTGCAGCTCGATGTACGTCTTGCCGTTTCCGTCGGCGTCGATCATCAATTCGTCGGCCTCTTCCGACCACAGCTTGTCGTCGCGCTTGGTCAGGTTGGCCCAGACATCGGTGTCGCTGTTATCGAAGGCCACGTACAGGTACTTGCTGTCCCACAGCAGCTTGGCCTCGGTCTTCTGGTCCACCGCCGCGCCGGTCATGGTGTTCACGAACGGGCCGGTCGACGGCGCGTCGGTCCAGGCGGCCTCGTCCAGCTTGCCGTCAACCTTGATCGGCTTGCTGATCATGCGCGCCACGTAACGCTTGCGCGGCGCCTCGGGCTTGGGCTGGGCGTGCACGGGAACGGCGGCCGCCAGAACGCGGTTGTCGCCGTCGTTGGCCCCTGACTTGACCGGCATGCGGGTCGGTCCCCGCCACAGCCCCACGTAGACGTTCATCACGGGGTGGCTCCAGTTGCCGGGCACGCGCACGGTGTGCTCGTCGCGGATGATCTCGCCGACCTTCCAGCGGTTGATGGGGTACTTGCCCTTCACCACGGGGTGGTCCGCGTTGACGAAGTTCTGGTGGTTCGGCCCCTCGACGTGCGTGAAGGTCTTCCAGCCATCGCCGGGCGCCGCCACCAGCTTCCAGTAGTGCGTCAGCTTGAAGTCGTGACCCGGCTCGACGACGGCGGGATCGGTGTCCAGGCCCAGGTAGACGACCTTGCCGTCGAGATCGGCGTTCACCGGGTACTTGGGCGTGGGGGCCGCGGTGAGGATGTTCTGCTTGGCGACCTTCATGTCCTCGTCGGTCGGCTTGTCGTCGTCCTGCTCGACGCAGGCGGCGCTGAAAAGAGCCGAAACACAGAGGAAAGACAGCGGAAAGGACAGCAGGCGGTTCAATCGCATCCGGCGTTTCTAGCGGAGCCTTTCTGGTTTTGCAATTCCGAGTCACCGCCCCCTCTGTTACGATCAAGCGGCGTGCGACCTTTGCTGGTGATTCCGGCGCTCTTTGGGACCGAGATTCGCGATGACGAGCTGGGGGCCATCTGGGGCACTTTTGGCTGTCTTTACCGGGGCCCACGCATCGGCACGCTGGCCGGCCTGCGCGGCCGCCCGGGCAGGGTGATGAGCCAGATCCCCATCTTCCCAGGCATTCGCTATGACGTCTTCGGGACGCTGCTGCGCGTCCTGGAAGGCGTCGGCTACAAACCGGGCGCCACCCTGCACGTCTATGCCTATGACTGGCGGCTGTCGGCCATGACCCTGGGCCAGGCCCTGGTCGATGAGATTCGCCGCCTGGCCGCGCTGGCCGGGACCGAGATCGATCTTCTGGGTCTGTCCAACGGCGGCCTGCTGATGCGGGCGGCCTATGCGCTGGCCACCGACCTACCGGTGCACCGGGTGGTGACGTCGGGCGCGCCGCTGGCCGGATCGCTGGAGACCCTGGCCTGTCTGCACGCCGGATTTCAGTTCGCCCCGTTCGGCCGGGTGGTCTCCCCGCAGGAGTTCGTCTCCTGCCCGGGCGCCCTCGATTCGATCCCGGCGCCTGAAGTTCCCAGCTTTCTGGCCGGCGACGGCGACGGCGACAGCGACCACGCCGCTTTCGATCTTTACGACGTGGCGACCTGGAAGGCCCTGCGCCTGTCGGTGTTCCGCGAGGTAGCGGAAAAAGACGAGGCGACCTGGACGGCGGTCATGACCGAACGGCTGAACACCACCCGCGCCGCCTGGCAAGCGATGCGGCGCGCCCCGCCGCCGCGCCGGCTGACCTGCGTGTGCGGCGCCGGCCTGCCCACCCAGGTGCGGGTGGTGGTGCGCGACCACCAGGCCCTGGTGCCGGGCGAGGGCAAGGTTCGCCGCCTGCCAGCGGATGCCCTGGCCGACGGTGACGGTGGCGTCAGCCTGGCCAGCGCCACCGGGTGGACCGGCGCCGAGCCCCGCGTCATCAAGATCCCCGTCAGCCGCCATCGTGACGTGGTCCGCACGCCGGCGGCGTTCGCGGCGATCACCGACGCGCTGAAGGACCCGGCCTAGTCCGATGCCTGGCTAGACCGGCGCCCGCGGGGACGAGGCCGGGACGGCGGCGCCCGACGACACGCCCAGCCTGCTGGACGGCGTGGCCATCACCCGCACGGAGACGGTCCTGGCGATCTCGCTGATCAGGATGGGCGCCCCGGCCGGGATCTGCCCCTTGTCGAAGACCGAGCAGGTGGCCAAAAGTGCGTCGTCGACAGACTTGAAGACGCCCACCAGCCGGCTGCCACACACCACCGCGAACCGCCCCGGGTAAAGGCGGAGCAGATCGTCCTTCATCGCCTCGAAGATGCGGGCCTCTTCGGTGTCTTCCAGCATGAATTCAGCATCACCCCGGCGATCACGGCGGTCAAAAAATTACCCGGTTGCGACGGACCTACCGACCGGCTCTACTGGGTCGTCGCCCCCATGCCCCGCACCTTGCAGCAATTCCGCGCCTTCCTGGGCACCAACCGCTTCACCGCCGTCGCCACCGCCCAGCTATCCCGCCGCACGCGCGCCGCCATCTACCTTTACCGACTGTCGCTGCGCATCCTGGCCCAGTGGGCGCGCGACAAGTGTCCGCAGCAGGCGGCGGCCCTGGCCTTTCAGACGGCGCTGTCGCTGGTCCCGGTCACCGCCATCGCCTTCAGCGTGCTGCGCGCCATGGGTTCGCTGGACGCGCAATCGCGCCTGTCGGACTTCATCGCGCAGAACGTCTTTCCGCAGATGGAGGATGTCTCCAACAAGATCGGCGAGTTCTCGAAGAACATCAGCGTCGGCGCCCTGGGCGGCGGCGGCCTCATCTTCACGCTGATCACCTGCTATTCGCTGTACAGCTACGTGGAACGGATCTTCAACGACATCTGGCGCGTGGGCCAGCGGCGCACGCTGATCGGCAAGTTCCTCACGTTTTACGCGATGGTCACGCTGCTGCCGACGCTGGCCGGCTTCTCGCTGTACTGGTCCGGCAAGCTGATGATCGTGGGCGGCGTCTCGCAGTTCGTGGGGCCGCTGCTGTTGCAGGTGCTGGCCCTGGTGCTGATGAACAAGCTGTTGCCCCGGGCCGTGGTCAACTGGAGCGCCGCCATCGTGGGCGCCCTGGTCACCGCCATTGCCCTCGAGGCGATGAAGTTCGCCTTCATCGCCTACGCCAAGAAGATCATGCTGCAGAGCTATTCGGGCGTGTACGGACCGGTCGGCCTCATCCCGCTGGTGCTGCTGTGGATGTACGCCGCCTGGCTGCTGGTGCTGCTGGGCGCCGAGATCGCCCACGCCCTGCAGAACCTGCGTCTGCTGGAAGCCGAGGATCGCCGGCAGCGCGGCGAGGAGCCCATCAACGGGCTGGTGGCGGCGCAGCTGCTGGCGGCGGTGGCCGCCACCCACCAGGCCGGCGGCAGCGGCCACCCCAAGGATCGCCTGGCCACCGAGTTTGGGCTGACCCCCGACGTCGTGGAACGGATCGTCGAACGCCTCAAGGCGCGCGGCCTCATCGCCGAGGTGCACGGCGATCTGAACGGCTATGTGCCGGGGCGGCCGGCGAACACCATCAGCCTGGAAGACGTGCTGGCGGCCTTCCGCTCATCCGACGTCGAGCTGGCGTCCGGCGTGGCGTCGCCGACGTTGCAAGCGTTGATCACCGACCTCGACCAGGCTCGCCAGCGCCGCATCCAGGGCGTCACCGTGGCCGACCTTCTCCCCGACACCGACAACACCGTCGTCTCCAGCATCGAAAAGCCGGACGGCGGCATTCCAGAACCAACCGACTGATCTGCGGCCCCCCACGCTAGCTCAGCGTCTCGCGCCGCACTTCGCGAAACGCGTCGGCGGCCTCGTCGTGGGCCCGGGTGACGACGGTGATGTGTCCGGCGTCGATCTCGTAGATGTTATAGCGGGCCCGCTTCTCGGCGCTGCCGGTGTACGACGCCGAGCCGGCGCCGACCACGGGAATCTCGCGACCGTTCGGCCCCGGCACCGTGGCGCGCTCGTCGCGGTGATCGTGGCCGTGGATGACCAGCTCGGCGCCGGCCCGGCCCAGCGAATCGGCCAGCGCCTGGCGGTCACGCAGGTTGCGCGACTCGGCGCCTTTCAGCATCACCGGCGGGTGATGGATCAGCACGACGCGGATCTTCCCCTTCAGCTGCGGTGAGGTCAGCGTCGCCTCCAGGCGCGCCAGCTGGGCGGCGCCCACCTCGCCCCAGGCGCCCAGATCGCCGGTCGGCACGCAGCTGGTGACGCCGATCAGCGCCACGCTTTCGCGCACGCGCACGAACGGGTAGGTCTCGCCCGCGCCACTTTCCGCCTCCCCGTCGTGCGACTGGAACGCCGCAAAGAGCTGTTCAAAGCGCCGGGCGTTCACCACGTCGGGAACGTAGGCGTCGTGATTGCCCGGGATCACCGTGGCCGTCTGCCCCGACACGCCGGCCGCTTCCAGCCAGCGCAGCGACGCCTGCCACTCGCCCTCCAGGGCGATGTTCGACAGATCGCCGGTCACCGCCAGGTGGTCCAGCGCCTGCGCGCGCAGGTCCTGGCCCAGCGCCGCCAGCAGCTCCATCTTGTGCTTGCGGCGGCGGTTCAACACCAGGTTCACCGCGCCGATGGCCCGCTTGCCGGTGAACTGGCCGACGCGCGCCCCGTCGAAACCACGAAAATGCGGATCGGTGACGTGCCCCAGGCGGAACACGTTACGTCGCTCCGGGCAGCTTGATGGTCGTCGGTCCGCTCTGCGCCGACGGATTGGGCACCATCTGCACCTCGGCCACCACGGCAAAGTGATCCGACGCGAACAGGCGTTCGCCGCTGGGCATCACCACCGGCTCGTCAAACAGCAACCGCGCCGAGTGCACCGTTCCCCGGCCATCCCGGCGCTGCGCGGTGGTGAAGATGTAATCGATGCGGCGATCACCGCGCAGCCAGGCCAGCCGTTCGGTGTAAGGATTGGCCCGCGCCCAGGTGTAACCAGCCTGGCCGGCGTGCACGATGTCCCAGGCGTCCTGGTAGAAGACCCGCCGCCCCCCCAGCGTGGTCAGCCCACACATCCAGCGGATCTCGTCCGAATGCGGGACCGCGTTGAAATCGCCCATCACGATCTGCGGGTTGTCAGTCTCCTCGGCGTGCGCGCTCACCACCTCGTCGATGGCCAGGACCTGCTGCTCGCGCTTGTCCCCTTCGTGCTGGCGATAGCTGAGGTGCGCGGTGTGAACCCAGAAGGCGCCGAACTCAGGCGAATCGACGCGCGCCGAGAGCACGGCCCGCCCCTCTTTGTCGGTGGAGTGCGGCAGCACGCGAACATCGTGGGCACCGATCGGCGCCCGCGCCAGGATCGCCAGCCCTTCCTCGCCGCCGCCCCATTTCGTCGTCGACGCGAACACGTGCGAATAACCGCGGTGGTGCGCCAGCGCTTGCGCCTGGTTGGTCACCCGCCCCGGCACCTCGCGCACCTCCTGGAAGGCAACCACGTCCGGCTGCAAGCTCTGCAGTTTTTCCGACACCAGCGCCAGGCGCGACTCCCAGGGGCCGTTGTCGCCCCACAGGTTCAACGTCAAGAACCGAAGAAATTTGTGTGTCATCCCGTCGCCTTTGCCTTTGCCCTCGCCCTGCCCCTGGTCGTCTCAAGGTCCCTGGTAGCGGCAGGTGCTGTCGAACGTCTCCGAGACGGTGACGGCCGCCAGGTGGGAAATCTGCGGGTGCAGCGCCTTCCAGATATAGACCGCCAGGTTCTCCGACGTGGAATTCTCCAGACCGGGAATCTCATTCAGGGTGTGGTGATCGAACCGGGTCTGCAGGGGCGCCCAGGCGTCGTCCAAGACGCCGTAGTCGATCAGCCAGCCGGTGTCGGGATCGATCGGACCGCGCGCCTCCAGCGTCACCCGGTAACTGTGGCCGTGCAGCCGGGCGCACTTGTGGCCGGCGGGAACGCGCGGCAAATGGTGCGCCGCCTCGAACCGATACTCCTTGGTCAACGTGACGATCATCTGCCCGTGAATGTACCACGGGCGACGACGCGGGCTGCGCTCAGCCCGGCTCGGGGACAGCGCGGAGCACGGCGGTCGGGAAGGCGCGTCCCGGACGGGCGAACAGGTACCCCTGGCACAGATCGCCGCCCAGGCTGATCAGCGTGTCGCGCTCCGGCTCGGTCTCGATGCCTTCGGCGATCATCTGGATGCCCAGCCCCCGGCACAGGCCCACGATCGAGTGCACCAGCTTTTGCTTGGTCGGCGAGCGGTCAAGGCCCCGGATCAAGGACATGTCGACCTTGACCACCTCCGGCTCCAGCTGGGCAAAGCTGGTCAGCCCGGCGTAACCGGCGCCCAGATCGTCGACGGCGATGCGGTAACCCATGGCCCGCAGCTGGGCCACGCGCCCGCTGACGTCGTTGATCCGCTCCAGCGGCGCCCGCTCGGTGATCTCCAGGATGACCCGGCTGGCGAACGGTGACAGCGCCCCGGCGGGCGAGTAGAGGCTGTCGTCTTCCAGCTCCAGGGCGTGCACGTTGACAAACACCAGCCCGGGCTGCGGCAGATCGACCACCTTGGAGGCGACGCGGTCGCGAATCATGCGGCCCAGCTCGCGCAATCGTCCCAGCCGTTCGGCGGCTTCAAACAGATCCTGCGGCGAACGCAGCGTCGGCTCCTCGTTGCGCACCAGCGCCTCGTACGCGAACACGTTCTGGCCCGACCACGAGATGATCGGCTGATAGGCCACCCACAGCGTGCTCAGCGCATTGGCAAACCGCACCTCCAGCCCGGCCCGGTCGCCCAGGTGCTTGCCCTCCAGATGAAACAGCTCCAGCGCCTCGCGCTTGATCTTGGCCATCTTGTGCAGACGGACGGCGCGCGCCACCACCTCTTCCAGGTGCTTGGGCTCGACCGGCTTGATGAGGTAACGAAGCGCGCCGTGCTCCAGGGCCTGCATGGCGCTCTCGATGGCGGGGCCGCCGGTCATCAAGATCACCGGCACGTCCAGATCGTGCTCGCGCACGGACCGCAGGAACGCCAGGCCGCTCATCTCGGGCATGGTGATGTCGCTGACGATGGCGTCGAACGAACAGACGCGCGTCCGCTCGGCCGCCTCCCTGCCGTCGTTGGCGGTCTCGACCAGATAACCAGCCAGGGTCAGCAACCGCGCATAGCCGCGGGCAATGGATGGCTCGTCATCAACCAGCAGGATGTGCCCTTGATGCTCGCCCTCGGGGCCGGCGCTGGGTTGTGAATCTGCACCGCTCAAGCCGCCGACACCCATGAATGACATGCCCCAGTCACATCGGCAGACGGCGCGGGAAATTGAGCACACCGTCCTGCCCCGAAAGGCGCACCAGAAGACGCCCAGGAAGGTGCCTGCGCAGACGCGTTCGCAGTGGCGTTTACAGTGGCGATCTTTGGTCGTTTATTTCCCGCGGTGGAGTCTTCCCTGGTATATCCTCGCGGCTTCCGAACCCGGGTAGCACAGCCTCAGGAGAAGATTCAGGAGACATGCTGGATATGAGTCGAATCGAACGGGAGGTCATCGA
>DATLVT010000620.1:0-2341 GCA_035577105.1 Polyangia bacterium | reverse complement strand
ACCCACTCCTGAAGTGATGGGATCCAAGGGCCTGGGGCCCTTGGCGGGGTTCCAAGGGGCAGCGCCCCTTGGTCGGGGTTCGGGGTCTTCAACCGGGCACATGGGTGACATTTTAGACCGGGCACATGGGTGACACTGATGTGCGGTTTGACGTGTGATCTGGGGTATCAAATGCCTGTCCCAGGTCGACCGCGAACACCGTTTCTTGGTTCGGTTGCAGCGGCGTTTCTTCGTCCCGGCCTGAGCATGCACCGATGGCGTGGGCGGTGGGGGTCAAGGACGGCCGTCAGGCCGCCGTGCTTGCGGCGCGCAGCGTCCTTGAGGCCCGCCGCCCACGCCATCACGCTGGATCAGGTCCGGGCAGCGGCAACCCCCGGCTCGTCCGAAGCGGGTCGCACCGTGCGCGCCAGACCCGAGCGGCGCAGCTGGTTCGCCCGCTCCCCCAGCACCGCCAGATCGAAGCCACGAAAGCGGATCGCCCAGTCGCCGTCGTCGCGCGGCGCCAACGCCACCGTCTCGCCGCGCAGCGCCTCGCTCAGATACAGCGGCTGGTCGCGCCAGACGACATAGCCCTTGGTGTTGACCCGGCGGACATGGTGATCGGGCGGATACTCCCACGCCCGGATGATGGGCGGGAACGGCCGCGGCGACGGCTGCCACAGCACCGCCGGACAGCGCTGGCCCAGCGCCTCATGCGGGCGGTTGGTGTTGAAGTCCTGCCGCCAGGCCTCGAGCCGCGCCTGCTGGGCCGGCAGCGTCGCCGAGGGCGGCCGCGCCGCATCCTCGCCCAGCGTGCGGTGCATGCGCTCGTGGCGGCCGTTCTGGTCGGGACGCCCTGGCGCGATCCGGTCCGGCCAGATGTCCAGCGTCAGCAGCCACACCGACAGCACCGACAGCCCGCCCAGCCCCAGCCGGTGCGCGAACGGGTTGCCGTTGTCCGTGCGCAGCGCCAGCGGCAGGCCATGCGCCTGAAACAGCCGCGTCAGGATCGGCTGCACGGTGGCACAGCTCGGCCGCGCCACCGCCTCGCAGGCGAGGATATAGCGGCTGTAGCCGTCGGTGACCGTGAACGGCTCGCAGCGCACCCCGTCGGCGGTGCGGAACCAGCCCTTGAAGTCCGCCGCCCAACTGTCGTTCGCCGCCGCCGGCGCAATCAGCGGCTGCTTCGCCGCCGGCTCGCGCGCCGGCTTGCGGCGAGGACGCGACAGGCCCTCGCGGTGCAGCAGATCGCCCACCGTGCTGGCCGCCGGCCAGGTCCGCTCCGGATGGTCGAGCCGCAGCCGCGCCAGCAGCTTGCGCGGCCCCCAATGCGGACGCGCAGCGCGCAGCCCGCGCAGCAGGTCCGCCGTCTCGGCGTCGATCGTCAGCGACTGCGTGTGGCGCGCCCGCGAGCGGTCCTCCAGGTCAAGCATGCCGCCCGATCGGTAGCGCACCAGCCACTTGTTGGCGGTCTTGCGGCTGATCCCATGGCGCACGCACAGCTCGCTCAGCGGCGCCTCGCGGCGCAGCCACGCACCAATGAAACACACCCGACTGTTCATCACACTCACCACCAACCAGGGCATCGATCGCACCTCCAGACCCCCACCCATGGGTGTCACCCATGTGCCCGGTCCAAAGTGTCACCTATGTGGGCGGTCTGTACCGGCGGAAGGCCCGAGCTTTGGCGTTCACCCCTGGCGGCCTCGCCCTGTGGTCAGTAGCCGAGCGGTTCCGGCACCACCGGCGTCCAGCGCGTCTTCTTCACCACCGACAGGAACGATTGGTTGGACGCGTGATGATCCTCCGCGGTGATAGTCAGCGGCGGGCCACCGAAGATGTCGCGCCAGTCCTTGAGGCCTTCCATCGACGCCTGGAACGTATCCATGGTCAGATCGCGCCCGGCCTTCTGCAGCACCTCGATCAGGCAGGCCGCCGCCGCATAGCCCGCCTCGCCAATGTAATTGATGTCGATGCCGAACCGCTGCCTGTAGCGGGCGGTGACCTCGCGAACCGCCGGACGCGGATCGTCGGAATACGCATAGAGGCCCGGCGACATCGAATAGAAACCCTCGGCCGGTTCACCGGGCGCCTCAGCGACGGCGGTGGAATAGGTGGCGAACTGACCGCAGAAATCCACATCCCAACCCATTTTGTGCGCCGTCTGTAGGATGATGACCGTATCCCTGACGATCGTGCCCATGCAGACGAGATCGCACCCGGCCTCCTTGAGCCGGGTGACCTGCGCGTTGAAGTCGGTATCTGTCGGCCTGGACGCCGCGACGACGCCGAGTTTCAGCTTCATCGCCTCGACCTGGGCCACGACGCCGGCGTGACAATCCTTGCCGAAATCGGTGTCCTG
>DATLVT010000619.1:0-4559 GCA_035577105.1 Polyangia bacterium | reverse complement strand
CGGGCCGGCATCCAGGTCGACGTCGGTTGCCTGGCCGATGAAGCGCGCGCCGCCAATCGTGGTTTTTTCACCTGGGTGACGAAGCAGCGGCCGCTGGTGACGCTGAAGGCGGCCGCAACGCTGGACGGTTTCATCGCCGAGCGGGCGCCGCGGCGACGAAAGGCGCCAGTGTGGATCACCGGCCAGCCGGCGCGTGCGGTCGCCCATGAATTGCGGGCCAGCCACGACGCCGTGCTGGTGGGGGCGGGCACCGTGGCAGCCGACGATCCCCTGTTGACGGTGCGGCTGCCCGGAGCGAAGTCCGGGCGCGGACGCCTGGGCCAGCCGATCCGGGTCGTGCTGGACGGCCGGCTTCGCACGTCGCCGCGCGCGCAGGTGCTGCGGGCCAATGGATCAGCGCCGCCCACGATCGTGATCGGCGCTGTCGGCGCGCCGGCCCAGCGGGTGCGGGCCCTGGAAAAAAGCGGCGCCGCGGTCGAGCTGTTGCCGGCCCGGCGCGGGCGCATCGCCCTGCGCCAGCTGCTGGCCTGGCTGGCCCAGCAGGACATCCAGTCGCTGCTGGTCGAAGGCGGCGCCGATGTCCTGGGCGCCTTCATCGACGAGCGCCTGGTCGATCGCGTGGCTTTTTTCGTGGCGCCCCGCTTGCTGGGGGGCGGCGTACCCCTGGCAGCAGGGGCGGGGACCACCGTGGCGGCCGGGCTGCGCCTGGGGCCGCTGTCGGCGCGCCCCGTCGGAGACGATCTTCTGCTCACCGCCGACGTGGTGTGACCCCCGATCAATCGCCCCTCTCACCCGGGTGGTATAATCGGCCCCGCTTGTTCACCGGGATCATTGAAGCGACCGGTCAGGTCGCGTCGTTCGACAGCCAGCCCGCGGGGGGCGTGCGCCTGGGCGTCAGCACGTCGCTGCCGGTGCAGGAGCTTCCGCTGGGGGCCAGCATCGCCGTGGACGGCGTCTGTCTGACCGTGGTCGCGCGGGAGCCCGGGCGTTTTGCCGCCGACCTGGGTCCGGAGACCCTGGCTTGCACGACGCTGGGCAATCTGGGCGTGGGCGCCGTCGTTCATCTGGAACGGCCGCTGCGTCTGGGTGATGCCCTGGGCGGTCACCTGGTGGCGGGCCACGTCGACGGCGTGGGCGCGGTGGTGGCGCGGCGACCGGTGGGCGAGGCGCTGGAGCTGGAGATCGCGGCGCCGGCCATGGTGGCGGCGACGCTGGTGCCCAAGGGCTCGATCACCGTCGACGGGGTCAGCCTGACGGTGAATAAAGTGGAAGGCGATCGTTTCTCGGTCATGTTGATTCCGCACACATTGTCGGTCACGCGGCTGGGAGAAAAAGCGGAAGGGGCGCGGGTGAACCTGGAAGGCGACCTGATCGCCAAGCACGTTGCAACTCATGTAGATCGATTGGTGACGGCGCGGCTGGCAGCGGCGGCATCGCCGCCGTCCGAACGCCCCGGTCTGACCATGGAGACCCTGAAAAAAAATGGCTTCGTCTAGCGGCAGCGGCACGACAGTCGGGGCGGTCGGCGCGGCGCTGGGCGAACGCGTGCGCTCCGTCCAGCGCGCCATCGACGTGATTCGCACCGGCGGCATGGTGGTGCTGGTCGACGACGAGGATCGCGAAAACGAGGGCGACCTGGTGATGGCCGCCAACCTGGTCACGCCCGAGGCGATCAACTTCATGGCCCGCCACGGGCGCGGTCTCATCTGTCTGTCGCTGACCGAAGAGCGCGTCCGCCAGCTGGCCCTGCCCATGATGTCCCCCGACAATCGTTCGCCGCGCTCGACGGCGTTCACCGTCAGCATCGACGCGCGGCGCGGAATGACCACCGGCATCTCGGCGCGCGAACGGGCGGAGACGGTGCGGGTGGCGGTATCGCCCCAGGCCAGCGCCGACGACATCGTCACGCCCGGACACATCTTCCCGCTGCGCGCCCGGCGGGGCGGGGTCCTGGTTCGCTCCGGTCACACCGAGGGTTCGGTCGACCTGGCCCGGCTGGCCGGGCACGAGCCGGCCGGCGTGATCTGCGAGATCATGCGCGACGACGGCGAGATGGCGCGCATGCCTGACCTGGAGGCCTTCGCCCGCCAGCACAACCTGCCGGTGGTCACCATCGCCGACCTCATCGAATACCGGCTGTCCCAGGAGATCCTGGTTCACCGCACGGCCGAGGCGCTGGTGCGGCCGCGGCTGGGCGGCATCAACGCCGAATTTCGCGCCTACGTTTACACCACCGACGTGGAGGACACCGAGTACCTGGCCCTGGTGCTGGGCCAGCCGGCGCCTGACCACCCGGTGATGGTCCGCGTCCAGTCCGCCAGCGTCCTGCGCGACGTGTTCGGGGTGACGCCCGATCCCGACGGCACGCCGGCCACGTTGCCCCTGCGCATGATCGAGGAAGAAGGCGAGGGGATCCTGCTTTACGTGTACCCGCGCGGGCGGGCCAGCTTGCTGGACGATTTCGTCAATCAGACGAAAGCGGTCGTCGCCCAGACCTCGTCCAGCCAGGCCGTGGCGTCGCCGGCCGGCGAGACCCGGCTGCGGGATTTCGGTCTGGGCGCGCAGGTCCTGGCCCACCTGGGCGTGCGGGCCATTCGCCTGCTGACCAATCATCCCCGGCGCATCGTCGGCGTCGGCGGCTATGGCCTGCACATCGTGGAATGCCTCCCTATCCGGGCCGCGGCGAAAGTGGTACCTCTGCGGGAAAGGGAGAACGAAGGCTGACCATGTCGAACCTGCGCGACAAATTCGCCGGCAAAATTCACGAGGGGATGCTGACCGCCCAGGGGCGGCGATTCGCCATCGTGGCGGCGCGATTCAACGACTTCATCGTCGAGAAGCTGATCGACGGCGCGCTGGACGCCCTGCGACGGACCGGCGCCGTCGATCAGGACATCGAACTTTTCCGCTGCCCGGGGGCCATGGAGCTGCCCGGGCTGGTCAGGCGCGTGGCCGACAGCGGCCGTTTTGACGGCATCATCTGCCTGGGCGCGGTGATTCGCGGCGCCACCCCGCACTTTGATCTGGTGGTGGGCGAGGCGACCGCCGGCGTCGCTCGCATCGCCGCCGACGCCAGCGCGGCGGTTTCGTTCGGGGTGCTGGCCTGCGACACCATCGAGCAGGCGGTGGAGCGGGCCGGGACCAAGGGCGGCAACCGCGGCTTCGATGCCGCCATGGTGGCCCTGGAGATGGCCGATCTGTACGCGCAGCTGCGCGGCGGCGACGACGTCGTCCAGAACGCGCCGCCCGAGATTGGCCGACGCAGCAAGTGATTTCAGCGAGTGATTCAGTGATTCAATGATCGGAACGCGCCGGAGATCGCGCGAGGTCGCGCTGCAGATCATCCATCAGATGGACTCCAGTCCGGAGATGGACGCGGACGCCGCCTTGCGCGTGTACTTCGACAACCTGTTCCCCGACGCCAGCACCTCGGACTGGGGCGAGGTCAGCGGCCCGCCGCCGGCGCTGGAGCGTCCGATGATCGAAGAGCTGGTCCGCGGGTTCCATACCAACCGCCAGGAGCTGGACGAGATCTTGACCGCGCTGTCGCGCAACTGGCGCGTCGAACGAATGTCGCCCGTCGACCGCAACGTCATCCGCCTGGCCCTTTACGAGCTGAAATACTGCGAGACGGTGCCGGTCAACGTGGCCATCAATGAAGCGATCGAGCTGGCCAAGCGGTTCGGGACCACCGAGGGCGCCGCCTTCGTGAACGGCATGCTGGACCGTGCGGTCAGCGAGCTGGGCATCCGCCGATAGGGACCATGCACATCGGGTTCTTGCCGGTCGAGCTTGCCCGCTGGGATCAGGCGCGTCCCGGCGATCTGCTGTCGGTGGGATTCTGGAGCGACGCCCGACCGCTGCGCGGCGCGCCCGGGCTGCTGGACTGGCGCCTGTGCGGCAAGCTGTCGGCCTGGATGGCGTCCGGGAAAGTGGCCGGCACAGACGGCGAGCAGATGCTGTTTCCCAGCGGCGGGCGGCTGGCCTGGAAGCTGGTGCTGGTGGCCGGCCTGGGGCGGCGCGCCGAGTTCAACGAGAAGAAATTCCGCGCCGTCGTCCACCGCATCGTCAAGACCATGCGCGGCCTGGGACTGTCGCGGGCGGCCATGGCCATGCCCGGGCGCGGCGAGTCGTCCGGTCTGTCCGCCCGGCGCGCCCTGGATCTGGTCATTCACGAGAGTGAAGAGGTCCAGCCTGGCGTCCTGAAAGAGCTGACCGTCATCGACGCGCCGGCCGCGCAAAAAGAGATGGCCGACCTCCTGCGCCAGCGCGGGATCAAATGACGTTGTTCAGGCGGAGGTTCCGGTAGGACAGTGGCCCATTTCGAACAGGCCCGGGGAAAGTACCGACTGTCGACCGAGCGCGCGCGGATCGACGTCATCGCCGTGCACGCATTCTTGAACCGGTCCTACTGGGCCGAAGGAATCTCGGTGGAACTCGTGGAGCGAGCCATCGCGGGCTCGCTGTGTTTCTCCGTCCTTGACGACGATGAACGCCAGGTGGGGTTCGCGCGCGTGGTCACCGATCGCTCCACGTTCGCGTACCTGTGCGACGTCTTT
>DATLVT010000618.1:0-2049 GCA_035577105.1 Polyangia bacterium | reverse complement strand
TGCTACCAGGGAGCGCCTGGGCGGACGACATCGATATCTTTCTCGGTACGTCGGGTGGCACTGCCGGTTCCCCCAATATCATCTTTCTCATCGACAACAGCCCGAACTGGAGCCGCGCCGCGCAAATGTGGCCGGACAACGGCGGCAACCAGGGGCAGGCGGAACTCGCCGCGGTAAGCTCGACGCTGAACAGAATCAACAGCACGCGGCCGGCGAACGTGGGGCTGGCCATGCTCACCGCCTACGCCGGTACCAACTCCAACGGAGCGACCCCGGGCACCGGCGGCGGCTACATACGGTTTGGCGTGCGCGACATGACCAACTCGACCAACCGCATTGCCCTGCAGAACATCCTGGCGGGCATTTCCGCCAACATCACCGACCCTGCCGAGAAAGTGGCGGGCATGGCGAACAAGGACGAGGATGCGGCGTTTTACGAGATCTACAAATATCTTTCGGGTTTCGCGCCCTATACCGGGCTCTACGGGTCCTCCTACGCCAATCAGAACGTATTCGTGGACGTGCCTGGCAATCCGCAGTCCCTGTCGGGCAGGGGGCAGGGGCTGACGTCGGGCTTTGCTCTCAACAACAGCGGGCCCAGCGCCACGTATCAGTCCCCCATTAGTTTGGCCGCCCCTTGCGCAAGCACCTACATCATCTACATCGCCAATAATGCCAATCAGACCGGATCCGATGGCCAGGCGGCTTACCAGTCGACGGTGGCCGATGCGAGTCCGGCGCTGGTCGCGACCGCGGGACTGGATACCTGGACGGACGAGTGGACCCGCTTTCTGAAGACCAACGGTGTCGTCGTTCCCCCCGGCAACAATAACGGCTCGGTGGTGACCTATGTGCTGGACGCCTATAACAAGCAGCAGAACGTGGGCTATTCAAACTCGCTGATGAACGCCGCCAAGATGGGCGGCGGCAAGTATTATCAGGTCGGCAGCCAGGCGGCTATTGCCAACGCGCTCGGGATGATTCTGGCCGAGATCCAGGCCATCAACAGTACGTTCGCCTCGGCCAGCCTGCCTGTCAACACGACCAACCGGACGCAGGATAAGAACCAGGTCTTTATCCCGATGTTCCGCCCCGACCCGCAAGACCGGCCGCTGTGGATGGGCAATCTGAAGGAGTACCAGCTGATCAACCTGTCCGGCAGTATCGATCTGGGTGATAACTCGAGCCCACCGATAAACGCGGTTAACCCGCTGACGGGCTTTCTGACCCCCTGTGCGCAGAGTTTCTGGACAACGGATTCCGGTACCTATTGGAAGTCCGACATCTTCGATACCCCGCCTGCCAAAGGGACCTGTCCATTCTCCATCACCGGCTTCAGTTCGTGGTCCGACGCTCCGGATGGACCGATCGTCGAGAAGGGCGGAGTGGCTGAAGTGATCCGCAAAGGGAACAATCCGCCCGCGACCAACACGACCCCGACCTGGGTGGTGAATCGCAATGTCTACACGCTCTCAGGCTTGGCGGGCACCACGCTGGTGCCCTTCAGCGTGGCGAGCACCGGCCTTCCGGCCTCACTCGTGAACTGGGTGCTGGGCCAGGATGTGCAGGACGAGAACAACAATCTCAATCTAACGGAAGCGCGCCCCTCGCTGCATGGAGATGAAGTTCACTCGCGACCGCAGCCCGTCGATTACGGTGGCACGACCGGTACGACCGTCTATTACGGCTCGAATGACGGAACGCTGCGCGCCATCGACAGCAGCAGCGGCGCCGAGCGCTGGGCATTCATCGCGCCGGAGTTCTATACCCCGGCTCCTGTGCTGCCGCCAGCGACGCCCACCGGCTTCTCGCGGCTGATGAACGACAGCCCGCTGATCAACTTTCCGTCAATGCCGACGGGACTCACCCCGGCGCCGGCGCCCAAGGACTATTACTTCGACGGCTCGATCGGGGTCTACCAGGCCGTGAACAATTCCAGTGTCTGGATCTATCCTGCGATGCGTCGCGGCGGCAGGACGATCTACGCGTTCGATGTCACTAATCCGGCAAGTCCACAGTTCAAATGGAAAGCCGGCTGCCCCTACCAGC
>DATLVT010000617.1:0-5238 GCA_035577105.1 Polyangia bacterium | reverse complement strand
CGCCGTCGCCGGCACCGCTCCGCTGCTGGCCAGCGGCGGCCTGGCCTACATGCTGAACGGGCGCGCTCTGTCTTACCGCGTGAAGTTCGACGTCTCTTCGGTGACCGCTGACGTGCAGGGCTACCGCACGTCGATCCTGCGCGTCACCCCCGCCCTGCAGTTGCTGGTGCCCGTCGCTGCGGGCGACAGAATCGCCCTGCGGCTCGGCCCGTCGCTGGGGATGCCCGTTCTTCGTCAGACCGGCGATGGAGCCACCAGCTCGTTCGGCTTTGGATACGGCGGTCTCCTCCTGGTGATGGCCCGTGTAACCGACCGGGCCTGGCTGACCGCGGCCCTGGAGGGGGGCGGCGAGCTGTTTCGCGTGGACGGGCGCCGCACGAACCGGGCCGTCGCGGGGCTGTCTCTGGGCGGCGCCGTCGGTTTCTAGTCAAACCACCGCTTTGATTGTTCGCCGTTTTCGGTTCAAATGGTCGTTCCCGCGAAGGAACCCGTTCGAACGGGTACTGACAGGTGCAGCAGGCACCGCTGGCCGGTCCCTCGTCTCCCCAGTTGGCTCACGTTGGCCTGGTTTCGCCACCGAGAAAGGCGGCAATGTTCACTGTCGAGTTCCTGAACCAGCTGCGCAGCGCAGAGGTTGACACCATCGCGGCATGCTTGCCGTGCGGCGCCCGCGTTCTGGAGATCGGGGCGGGAACCGGCCGGCAGGCGGCTGATCTTCGGCAAAGGGGCTTCCAGGTCGAGGCGATCGAGATCGCCGCGTCCAATTACGCCCAGGACCGGCTGTTCCCGATCCTGGACTACGACGGTCGCCACATCCCGTTTCCGGATGCCACGTTCGACGTCATCCTGTCGTCGAACGTTCTGGAGCACGTCGCCGATCTCTGCCAGTTGCACGCCGAGATCCGCCGCACCTTGCGCCCGAACGGGTTTTGTCTCCATGTCTTGCCGACGCACACCTGGCGTTTCTGGAGCACGCTGTCGGCGTTTCCGGTCGGCTTTCAGAAGGCGTTCCTGCTGACGCCGTCGTTCTGGCGGCGGGCAAAGACCCTTCCCGGCAAGTTACTCGGCGTCATCGGAGCGCCGTTCGTGGCGCTCGCCTTCATCCTGGCGCCCTTCTTCCCCGCCCGCCACGGCGAGCGCGGCAACGCCGTCAGCGAGCTGTGGCTGTTTCACCCGCGCTGGTGGCGGAAGAACTTTCGCGCCAACGGGTTCGACATCGTCAGCGACAGTCCCATGGGCATCTTCTATACCGGCCACTTCTTTTTCGGCCGACACAGCTCCTTCGCCCGCCGGGCACGCTGGGCCAAACACATGGGCAGCGCGTGCCATCTGTTCAAGCTTCGTGCCGCGACTGATCGCTGAGCGTCGAGCGTCAAGCGTCAAGCGTCGCGCGCTGAGCCTTGCGCCGTGATCCTACGGCAGGCTCAGGAAAAAGTCGGCGATGGCGCTGTTCGCAAAGCAGGGCCAGCCGTGCTCGTGACCGTCGGTGAGGTTATAGACGTTGTCGTTGTGCGAGCACCAGACGGTGGGCTTGGCGCAGCCCTGATAGGCGACGCAACCGGGGTTCACCGGCTTGTTGTCGAACGTGCTGTTGCAGGCCGCGACCGCCGCATAGGGCATGGTGGTGGTGGTGCACATGTTGCTGGCGGTGAAGACAGCCACCACGTCGGCGCCGTTTCCGCCGCCGCGCATGGCGTCCATCATCCCCTGGATGTACAGGACCGGGATCGGCGTCAGCATGCTGCAGTACTTGCTGGCCGCCACCGGGGCGACCGCCTTGAAGCGCTTGTCTCCGCCGGGAACGCACATCATCTGCACGGACATCTGTGCGCCCGAGCTGTGTCCACTGAGGAACACGCGGCTGGTGTCGACGCAGTAATTCGCCAGCAGATCGTTGTAGATCATGGTCAGGCGCTGTGAATCGGCGCCTGTGCCGCCGCTGAACGACCAGGCGGCGCCGGTGCTCTTGGGAAAGACGCGGACAAAGTTCGTCGCCAGCTTTGATCCGTTGGTCTGGCTCTCAATGAGGGTGTTTGGATTGTTGGCGCCGTGAAGCATGAAGATGAGCGGCATCGGCTTGGTGCCGTCGTAGGTCGTCGGGAAATCGTAAATGTGGTCGTTGTTGACGATCACCCGGCCCCCGGCTGGACGCCCGGATTTTCCGCAGCCGGCACTGGCCACCGCCCCGCTGGAACCACCGCCCCCGTCGGCGCCTCCGCTGGCCGCCCCGCCCTGCCCGTCGCCGCCGGCGTCGACGACGGCTCCGCCGGTGCCTCCGCCGGCGCCCGCGGCACCATCCTCGGGGTTGCTGCCGCCGGAGCCATTGCTCTGGCCGCCGCTGCCTCCGGTCGCCACCGCACCCCCGGTGCCGGCGCTGGGTCGGGCGTCAACGCCACCGACGCCGCCCGAGCCGGCGCCCGGGTCGCCGGACGGCGAGGTGGTGCAGCCCGTGATCAGGCTCGCCAGCAAGACAAGAGCGCACCGGTTCTGCACGGCGAGACCTCCTTCTTCATCCTATTCCAAAAGGCATCCGGGAAACCCCGAAAAGGCCGCCGCTGCTGAAAGCAACAGTCTCGGGATCGCATTTTGCATCGCTGGCGGCCATGACGACCGCGCACAGGGCTGAGGCAGGGATCGAAGTGACCAGCTGGCGATGACCGGGAAACGGGGAGCAGGTTCAAAGGGAAACATCCTGGTCGTCGAGGACGACGAGACCACTCACCGGCTGGTCGCCCGCGCCGCCCAGGCGGCTGGCTTCTCGGTCCTACAGGCACGCGACGGGGCCACCGGGCTGGCGCTGGCGCTGACCAGGCCCATCGATCTGATCTTGCTGGACGTGAACATGCCGCTGCTCGACGGGCGGGACGTGCTGCGCCATCTGAAGCAAGACCCGCGCACGGCCAACGTTCCGGTCCTGGTCTGCTCCGGTCGTTCGGACCAGCACAGTCGGCGTCTGGCCATCGAACTGGGAGCCCTGGACTTCATCGAGAAGCCTTTCAACGCCACGCTGCTGATGAACAAGATCGCACGCCTCATCACCGAAGGGCGCCAGGAATCGAAATCGCCGCCCAGACCGCACGATCTTGAGACGGCCGCAGAGCAAGCGCTGGCCATCGGCAGGAAGCTGGCCGGCGCCCATCGCGCCCAGCTGGCCACCACCGCGACACCAGAACCGAAAAGGCCGCTGCGGCTGCTGCTGGCCGAGGATACGGAGGACGATGCCCTGCTGCTTGAACGCCAGCTCCGGATCGGCGGCTTTGCGGTCACCATCGAAAGGGTCCAGACGCGCGAGGCGATGCGGGCAGCGCTGGCGCAACAGTCGTTCGATCTGGTGGTGTCCGACTATGTCATGCCGGGCTTCGACGCCCTGGATGCCCTGGCCACCTTGAAAGAGGCCGGCCTGGATCTGCCGTTCATCGTGGTGTCCGGCACCGTCGACGAGGCCAGCGCCGTGATTGCTCTCAAGGCAGGCGCCCACGACTTCGTGGTCAAGGGCAACTTCGCGCGCCTGGTGCCCGCCGTCGAGCGGGAGCTGCGGGAGGCCAGGGCCCGCGCCGAGCGACGCCAGATGGAAGAGCAGCTGATGGTCAGCGACCGGATGGCGTCGGTGGGCATGCTGGCGGCGGGCGTGGCCCACGAGATCAACAATGCGCTGGCCGGCGTGCTGGGAAACCTGTCCATTGTCTGCGAGCTGCTGGAGAATCCCCAGCCGTCCCCCCACGCGGCGGCCGAGGCCGCCGCTGACGCCATGACGGCGGCTGATCGCGTCCGGGAGATCGTACGCGACATCAAGATCTTCTCTCGAGGCGCGGAAGAGCGACTGGTTCCCGTCGACATCCACCGGGTCTTGAACTCCACGGTGCGGATGGCCTGGAGCGACATCAGGCATTGCGCGCGCATCGTCAAGCAGTTCGGTCCCATCAAGGCGGTGACGGGCTCGGAGCCGCGCCTGGGCCAGGTGTTTCTGAACCTGATCATGAACGCCGCCCAGGCGATCGAGGGGGGCAACGCTCTGGAAAATGAGATTCGACTGTCCACCTGGATGGACGGTTCACGGGTGGTGATCGAGGTGGCGGACACCGGCGCGGGCATCCCCCCCGAGATACTGCCGCGTTTGTTCAACGCTTTCGTCACCACCAAGGCGCCTGGCCAGGGAACCGGACTGGGCCTGTCGATCGCGCGCCGGATCATCGACGCCCTGGGCGGCGAGATCTCCGTGACCAGCCAGCCCGGTCACGGCGCCACGTTTCGGGTGACCCTTCCCGGGACCGATCAGATCCCGGTGGCCTTCGATGCCACCACCCATGCCGATGACCTGGCGGGGGTTCCCCGGTCGCGCATCCTGGTCGTCGACGACGAGGTCATGGTGACCAACGCCATCCGCCGCATCATCGGACAAGCCCACGACATTGTCGTCGTTTTCCGGGCTGCGGAGGCCCTGCAGCGCATCCGCTCGGGGGAGCGGTTCGATCTGATCCTGTGCGACCTGCTGATGCCCGAGATGACGGGCATGGCCCTGTTTCAGGCGCTGACCCTGGCCGCGCCCGGGCAGGCGGACCGGATGCTGTTCATGACTGGCGGGACTTTCTCCGCGGATGCCGCCGCCTTTCTGGACGCGCAAAAGGAACGGGTCATGGAAAAGCCCTTCGACAAGGCAAGCCTGATGGCGGCGATCTCCGTGCGCCTGCAAGCCGGATACGGCGCGCCCTAGCGCCTGCCCAGGCATCGGCAACGCCGCCCACAGGCAGGCAGCGTTCGCCCATCCGTCGGCGCACAACGACCAGAACGAATTGCATTGTGTCACCCGAGCGCGCATGGTGAACGGACCATGGGCGACAAATCTCCGAAGTCGATGCGCAAGCGGGCCGATCAGGTCCAGACGAAGACCAACGAAGACAACCTTCGGAAGCAGGCGGCGGTTGCCGCGAAACAAGTGGCCCCGAAAAAGAAGTAGCCTGGCCCAGGGCTGACCTCGCGATAGATTCTCCCCCGATGAGCCGCCAGCGCCCGATCGCGATCTCCTCGCTGGCCGCGCTTGCCGTCGCGGCGACGATCGGCGGCGCCGGCTGCGGCGATCCGCTGGTCGCGAACTCCACCTACGAAAGCCCGCTGCTGTCGTTCCAACCGTACGTGCCCGAACTTTTTCAGGTGGGGTCGCTGGACGGGCTCAGCGTCGGGATCGTCTGGGTCGATCCGCTGCAGCTGCGCGACGATCTCCCCCATCCGGCCGGCGGCATC
>DATLVT010000616.1:0-3308 GCA_035577105.1 Polyangia bacterium | reverse complement strand
ATGACGATCGACGGATCGTGCAGCGTCATGATCTCGGTGGCGCCGGCCGCCAGCTGCAGGCGCGCCATGTTCTGAATCGCATCGACGGCCGCCTCGCGGTGGGCGGCGCCGATCGGATACTCCAGCTGGATGCGTCCGTCGTTGCTGACCTCGACGCGGCCGCCCTCGTCGTCGTGATGACCGTCGATCAACAGGGCGATGGTGGCCTGGGCAAAGGCCAGGCGCTCGGCGACGCGCCGGTGGGCGTCGCCGTACCCGGGAAAGGCCAGGGCCGCCAGCATGGGGTGGGTGGGCGCGGTCTCGAACAGGTACCCCATGCGGTCCCCGCGATCGGAAAAATGCTGGCAAGAGACCGACTGGGGCGGTCCATAAAATGATTCCAGCGGCTCTGCATAGAATGACAGCAGCGGCACCGTCGGATGCAGGAACGTGCGTCGTCCCACCATTCCGCTGCCCAGGCCAATCTTTGATCGCAGCAACAGCGCCGGCGTGTTGATGGCGCCGCCGGCCAAAACGACGCCGCGCTTGGGGTAAACGACCAGCCGGGCCCGCGGCCGGTCGTGCTGGCGATCCAGCACATCGCAGATCACGCCCCGGACGCGCCCGTGATCGGTCTCGAGCAGGCGCGCCCGACAGTCGGTCATGACCTGGGCGCCGGCGGCGATGGCGTCGGGAACGTAGGTGATCAGCGCCGACTGCTTGGCGTCCAGCGGGCAGCCCATGCCGCAGTACCCGAGGCGCGCGCAGCTCTTGACGTTGCGGCGGATCAGCTCGGGCTTCCAGCCCAGCTTGCTGGCGCCATCCCACAGCTTGCGGTTGTTGCGGTTGACGTCGTCCTCGACGCCGGGACCGATCGACAGGCGATGCTCGACGGCTTCGAAATGCGGGGCCAGCGTGGCCGCGTCCAGGCCGCTGACGCCATGGCGCTCGGCCCACAGGCGCAGCGTCCGCTCGGGCGTCCGGAAGGATGACGTCCAGTTGACCGTGGTGCCGCCGCCCACGGAGCGTCCCTGCAGCACCAGGATCGACAGATCCTTGGTGGTGCGGTTGCCGTGCTCCTGGTACAGCGTCGGGTAGGCCCAGGACTCTTGCAGATTGAAATCCTTGCGGGTGTAGTGGCCGCCTTCTTCGACCAGCACCACCTGCGCCCCCGCCTGGGCCAGCACCGCCGCCGCCATGCTGCCGCCCGCGCCGCTGCCCACCACGCAGTAGTCGGCCTCGACCGCCATGTTGTCGCCCAGCGCGGCCCCGCTGATCACGCCGCCGTTGCCGTTGTTCAGTTTCGCCAGCAAGGTCATGGGCGCTGCGGAACCTCCGGCGGCCCCGGATAGCCGACCAGGGCGTAGATCTCCGGCGACGAATAGTAGGTGGCCTGGGCCAGTCGTTTCATCGCCTGGTAACCGCTGCGCAACAGCGCCACCCGCGAATGCCGCCAGGTCTCGAGGCGCGCGTCCTGCTGGGCGGGGGAGCAGCGCGAAAACGGCGTCGGCTGCAGATTGGAGAGCAGGCCGCCCAGCGCGTTTTCGAACAGGTGCAGCAGCTGCCGGAACTCCGCGCCCACGCGCGGGTGGGTCAGCGCCATCAGCGCGTCGACCTTGCCCGCGCAGTCCAGCGCCTGGGCGCTGGGCCAGGCCGGTCCGGCACCGTCACCGGGGACGATGCGCGCGGCGACGGCGGCGAAGATGGAATGTTCTTCCGGCGTCAGCAGGGCCAGCGGGCGTCTGGGCTCAGGGCCGCGCCGACCGCCGCGCAGGGCGATGGGCAGGGCGCCGCCCACCAGCAGCAGGGCGCCGCCGACGAGCCCCTTGCGCAGAAAACCACGGCGCGGGAGCGAGCCGCCGGTGGGCGCGGGGGCGCTGTCCGATTCCGACACGCGCGGAGACTAGCGTATCCCGGCCACCTTGGCTTGCCGTCTTGACGACGAAGCCGCCGTCGCGCGGGCCGGCGGCCCCGCCGCGCTGGTCAACGTGGCTTGCAGCTTGCCCTTGTCGAACACCCACAAGGTGTCGGGCGACCCCTGCTGCCAGACTTCGTCGCGCGTCAGCGGTTCGGTGGCGATGACCGCGACCCGATCCTTTTCCGTCGTCACCGCCGCGAAATCGATCTGCAGTTCGGCGTCGCGCAAGGTGGCGCGGCCGAAAGGAGCCTGCCGAACGATGTGGCACAGCTTGGTGCCGACGCGCGCGAACAGGTGGCGCCCATCGGCCAGCAGGAAGTTCAGCTTGCCGTCGGCCCCCAGCTCGCCGCCCAGGTCGGCCACCGCCTGCCACAGGAGGCGCGGGTTCTTCGGATAGCCACCGGGAAACGCCGCGCGCAGCTGCTCCAGGATCCAGCAGAAGGCGTGTTCACTATCGGTGTCGCCGATGGGTAGCTCCCAGCGCAGCCGGCGCGATCTGATGTGGGGCAGGGTCCCGTTGTGCGCGAAGACCCAGTGCCGGCCCCACATCGTGCGGTCGAACGGGTGGGTGTTCTCCAGGGCCGCCCGGCCGCGCGTCCTTTTTCGCACGTGGGCCACGGCCAACAGCGTCTTGATGGGATTTTGCCGGATGAATTCCGCCATCGGGCTCTGGCAGGCCGGCGATTCTTCCAGGAATGTCCGCGCGTATCGACCCTGGTACAGGGCCACGCCCCATCCGTCGGCGTGCGGTCCGGTCTTGCCCCCGCGGAGGGCGAAGCCGGTGAAGGAAAAAACGATGTCGGTGGGGACGTTGCACGACATCCCCAATAGCTCGCACATTTGTCGTCGATTTTACCTCACACCGCATATCGATGATCAAAGGTCTTGGGTAAAATCAGCGCGGGCAGGCACTGACCATGGCGCGCGGACGCGGCAGGCGACAGCGGCAACCTCGGCACGGCGTGGCATCGTCGGCGGCCGCGTCGACGTCGGCGTGGTCCTCCGGGACCCCCTCATTTCTCGGGGAGGAATGGACCCGGGCGACACGCTGGGCGGCCCTGGCGGTGGTGGCGGCAGCGGTGATCGCCTTCGGCGGCTCGCTGCGCAACCAATTCACCTACGACGAGGGGCTGGTCATCGGCGAGGCCGACGGGTTTCTTCGCTCGGGTTCACTGGCCACGCTGGTTTCACCCCGCTACTTCGCGGCCAGCCGCGAAGGGACCTACCGTCCGGTCGTCACCCTCAGCTACATGGTCGATCGCGCGGTTTCGGCCGAGCCGCTGGTCTTCAAGCTGCAAAGCCTGCTGTGGCACGTCGCCTGTGCCCTGCTGGTCCTGGTGCTGGCGCGGCGTCTTCTGCCCGCCGAGCAGCGCCGGTATGCGGTGGTGGCCGGTCTGCTGTTCGCGCTGCA